>JAITNR010000047.1 GCA_031290375.1 Prevotellaceae bacterium
TATCAGTAAACTTTTTTTACGAAATATTTGAGAGTATTGATAACCAATGTTTTGATATGGTCTTTTTTGGTTGTAAAAAATCTATATATGACCATAAAACTGCATATAGTTCAGTGCATCTTGTGTTAGGAAGGTAAATTTTTTGCCGTTTTAACTTTTCTTCACTATTTTATTTTTTTTAAAAACAATGCCAAGTTGTGTTGTGTTTAGTTAGCCGGACAAGGCGTTATGTGAATAACCGCATATAAAACCTTATTCTTTAACCCGTGATTCGCATAAAGAAGATTATACTGTAAATTTACTCGCATGAAGTACAATAAGATGGTGTATATTGATTTTTTTTGTAACTTTGCACTCCTAAAAAGTAATAGTAAGAACCTTAAATATCGAATTATCAGTATATTAAACAAACATTAAATGGAAACAATAAGAGCCGCAATCACTGCCGTAGATGCATACGTTCCACCGTACATACTTACAAATGACGAACTTAGCAATATGGTTGATACCACAAATGAATGGATTATGACTCGTGTAGGAATTCTCGAACGTCATATTTTGAAGGAAAAAGGAGAGGGTATGACCTATATGGCTGAGCGTGCCGTAAAGGGTTTGCTCGAAAAAAGCAATACTTTGCCTTCGGAAATTGACGGTATTATTTGTTCCACAGTTACGCCCGATATGATTTTTCCTGCAAGTGCCTCTATTATAGCTGGCAAATGCGGTATAGTAAATGCGGTGGCTTTTGATATGAATGCCGGTTGTGCAGGTTTTATTCACGCTTTTAAAACAGCGTCTATGTATATTGAGAGCGGTTTTTGCAAAAAAATGATTGTTGTAAGTGGCGAAAAAATGTCATCTATCACCGACTATACCGACCGAAGCACCTGTCCTCTGTTTGGAGATGCTGCTGCTGCTGTTTTGATTGAGCCACGTACTGACGGCACGGGTATTCAGGACACAATTCTTCGTTCCAATGGCGCAGGTGTGCCGTATCTGTATATGTTGGCAGGTGGTTCTCAACGCCCTGCCTCGCACGAAACGGTTGATAAACGTCAGCACTACATCTATCAAGACGGGAAAGTTGTGTTCAAATGGGCTGTTGAAAAAATGGCTGATGTTTCAGCTGAAATGATGGAACGCAACAACCTGACCCCCGAAGATATAGCATACTTACTGCCTCATCAGGCTAATCTGCGAATTATTGACGCAGTCGCCAACCGTATGGGAATTGACAAGAACAAAAAAGTGCTGATTAACATTGATATGTACGGCAACACTTCTTCTGTTACAATTCCTATTTTAATTTGGGATAATCAGGAAAAATTCAAAAAAGGCGATAATCTTATTCTTTCGTCCTTTGGCGCGGGCTTTGCGTGGGGATCGATTTTGCTGAAATGGGCTTTTTAGTTATTGTATTATTCACTGAATTTTATTTTCCTGTTTTCTATTATCTGACCTTCAGTCTTTGTCCGACACGAATTACGTTTGAAGACAGCCCGTTCAGCCCTTTGATTTTGGCAACGGTGGTGCCGTATTTCCTTGCAATGTCGCTCAGAGTATCGCCATGTCGAACTTGATAGTAAGTAACTTTGCCGCTACTTTTACTTTTGGGTGTTATTTCCGTTTTTTCTGCGGGCTCTGCGGTAATCTGTTTTACGATTAATTCATTAGCCTTGTGGGCAAGAATGGAGTCAAGATTATGGCTAAAAAGCGAGATTTGCTCGGCAGGCAACACCAAAACATAGGGCTTGATGTTACCCGGAATAATATCACGCTTGTATTGAGGATTGAGAAAACGAAGCTCTTCTATCGGAATATTAAGCACTTCCGAAATCTGCTGTAAATGAACTCTTTTATCCACAGTTATAGAATCGGTCGTTTGAACAAACGTTGGTATTGCAGGGCAAATATTGTGAAACTGGTAATAGTTCATGATGTAGTTTGCGGCGATAAAAATTGGGACATAGCCACGTGTTTCTTTGGGCAAATACGGATATATGGTCCAATATCCCGTTTTCCCGCCTGATTTGCGGATAGCACGAGCCACATTGCCCGGTCCACAGTTGTAGGCGGCTATTACCAAATGCCAGTCGTTGTAGATTGCGTACAAATCTCTCAAATATCTTGCTGCTGCTTCGGACGACTTTACGGGGTCGCTGCGCTCATCAATCAAAGAGTTTATTTCCAAATCATAGATTTTGCCGGTACCAACTATAAATTGCCAAAGTCCTCCAGCACCCATGTATGAAACTGCTCTTGAATTTAACGCCGATTCGATTATGGGTAAATATTTAAGTTCCAACGGCAAGTCATATTTTGCCAAAGCCTGTTCAAAAATCGAGAAATAGTAATGCTCGCCCAGCCCAACCATATACTCCACCTGACGAATTTGTTTTGCATATCTGTTGATAAACATCCCTACAATGTTATTGTACGGCATCTCTATTCTGTAGGGAAGCATTTGAAGACGATGAATATAAACGCTATCCGGGTAAAAAACGGGGTCAGTTGAGTTTCTGTAACACTTTTCGATAACTGATCGGCTTAAATACCAGTCGTTCATCATATCAACGACAGCCTTTTCATAGTCGGGCGGAACCACCATCGAAGTGTCTTCGGGTATTGTTGGGGAATATTGATTTTCCCACAATACATTTGAAAATGAATTTGTTGAAAACAAATAGATTAAAGTCAGTGTTGCAATACTTTTTCTTACCATACTTTTTTATTTTTTTAGAAATCAAAATTAATAAAAATAAATTAAAAACTCACATTAAATCTCATTGCCAGATTAATGGCATTATTATTGGTTTGAATAACGGTAGGGGCAATTTTCATAGACAAGTTCGGCGATATGTCAAAATCCGACAAAGCCGCATCTACAAAGGCATCCAGCACCGTTATGGCATAAAACGCCACAGTGCCTATTATGCACAGGTCTCTCGAACGCCGAAACTGATTTTGTCGGTTCTCCAAAAAGTCTTTAATATTTCCGATACTGCTATTTGGCACCAATCCCTCGAAACTGTTCGTATTCGGGTTGTTGTCCATATAATCTCGATAACCCTTTAAATAGGCATTGTAGAATTTGCCATTCCACCCTATACCATAAGCAAGGGCGGCAAATCCGCCATAGACAATAGGCAACTTCCAGTAACGCCGATTATAAATCTGCCCCGCACCGGGAAGAAGCAACGCATACCACACACTTTTGTTCGGGTCGGGTATAAAAATCTTTTTCGGCAGATTTTTAGAGTTTTGCCTGTCCAATGTATCAAATTTTGCTTCGCCTGTTTTTGCCTGAAAAAGTTTTTGCCTCAACAACTCCTTTTTTACTTCGGGTGTCGTGGTTTCGATTGTATCCAAAACAATGGAATCGCCGACAATAAAATAGTTAGTTTGAGCATTTGCCCAAACCGTTGATGATAAAGAGATTAATAATATTTTAAAGAACTTTTTCAAATTTTTGGTTGAATTGTCAGACTACTGCAGTCAATGAATTGTCAATTGTTTTTCAGTTTGTCCAATATTGACATCAGCCTCATCATGTCATCGTCCGAGTCGAATGGAATGGAGATTTTGCCTTTGCCGTTCTCGTTGTACGAAAGATGAACCTTAGTATTAAAAATGGTTGAAAGTTCGGTTTTCAGCTTGTTATATTCTTCCGAATTGAAGTTGGCATTTTTCTTTCTTGCCTCCGTTAAAGCGTTTTCGGACGACTGTTTTACCAACTCTTCGGCTGCCCTGACTGAAAGATTTTCCTTGACAATTTTTTCATAAATTTTCAACTGATGTGTAGGCTCGTCCAATCCTGCAATGGCTCTTGCGTGTCCCATATCAATTTTTTTATCCTTTATCCCTAACTGAATTTCAGCGGGCAATTTCAACAATCTCAAATAATTGGCTATAGTGGCACGTTTTTTGCCCAATCTTTCGCCAAGTTTTTCCTGTGTCAAATCAAAATCGTTCATTACCTTGTAATAGCCGAGTGCAATCTCAATTGCATTCAAGTCGGCACGCTGAACGTTCTCAATAAGAGCCATAATGTGCATCTGTTCGTCGTCGGCAGTGCGAATGTAGGCAGGAATTTGTTTCATACCTGCAAGTTTTGAGGCACGATAACGCCTTTCGCCTGCGATAATTTGATAATGCTCTTGGTCTATCTGCCTCAAAGTTATGGGCGAAATCAGACCGTTTTCTTTTATTGAGTCGGCAAGTTCTTCCAACTGCTCGATGTCAAAATCGGTTCTCGGCTGGTTGGGATTAGCCTCAATCAGATTTATGTCAATTTCATTTATGATGCTACCGCCGTCTGTCTTTACCTCTTCGGTGTTTATCAACGCATCTAATCCGCGTCCTAATGCTTGCTTCTTCATATTAGTCAGGAGTTGGAACCAAAAATCGGGAATTTCTGTGCCAACTTTTAATTCTATTTTTAATTAATATTTTTTATTCTAAACTTTTATTTTTTTCCAATCTTGCAATCAGCTCTTCTGCCAATTCGATGTGATTTTGTGAACCTTTTGATTCTCTGTCATAAACCAGAACAGGTTGTCCGTAAGACGAAGCTTCGCTCAGTTTCACATTTCGCTGTATGGTGGTGTCAAAAACCAGTGTGTCAAAATGGCTTCTAACCTCGTTTGCTACCTGATTTGCGTAGCGAAGACGAGAGTCATACATAGTAAGCAAAAAGCCTTCAATATTGAGTTCAGGATTGAGCTTGTTCTTGATTATTTTAATGGTATTGAGCAACTTGCCAATGCCTTCGAGAGCAAAATATTCGCACTGTACAGGAATAACTACCGAGTCGGCTGCCGTTAGACAATTCACCACTATCAATCCCAAAGATGGAGCACAGTCAATCAAGATGAAATCATAGTCAGGCTTCAGAACATTCAGAACATTTTTCAGTCTTTTCTCTCTATTTTCGATTTCAACCATCTCAATTTCAGCACCGACAAGGTTGATGTGTGATGGTAGCAAATCAAGATTTGAGACTAAAGTTTTTACCACCGCCTTTTTGGGGTCAATCTCGTCAATGAGGCACTCGTAGATTGTAGTTTTTACCTGAGCCACATCAATACCCAAGCCTGACGAGGCGTTTGCCTGCGGGTCGGCATCTACAAGCAAAACCTTTTTGCCCAAATGCGAGAGTGAAGCCGCTAAATTTATACTCGTGGTTGTTTTTCCTACACCACCTTTCTGATTTGCCAATGCAATTATTTTTCCCATTTTATTAAAAATCAATTATACGAGTTACTAAACTGTTTCTTTAATTCGAACTGCAAATTTAATGATTTTTTTTCAGAAACATCAAAAATTAATAATTAATAACAATAAACAACCAATGATGAGTAGTGAATAATAGAACAGGTGCTTGTGATTATCGTCATTATAAGCACACAGATGACGCAGATTGACAGTTTAACATGACAGAAATACAAAATTATAAATAATGCGAATTACGGCTTGAAAAGTGTTTTTTTAGCCTGTTAGCCCGATAGGGCGTTATGTGAATAACCGCAGGTTTCACCTGCGGATTGAATAATTGAATAACTGAATAATCGATTACGTTAGTCGTATTGTATTGTATTGTATTGTATTGTATTGTATTGTATTGTATTGTATTGTATTTTCAATTATTCAGTTACTTTATTTAGCCCGTATGGGTTGGAATTAATATCATTATATGAATGCCGTATCTAATACCCAAATCATTTCCAAATACCCGTCATTGCGGGCTGCGACCCGCAATCCCCTTGTTTTTTAGGTACTTATTTAGAGGGGGATTGCGGGGCAAGCCCGCAATGACGACACTTTTGTTCCTTTAGGTCGTAATGCGGACAGTCATAATAAAATATTAGTATAATTTTTGGGTATAAGCGTTTAAGTCGCCCAAGTTAATGTATTGATTTATAGCCTAATTGGTTTATTCAGCACCATTCTTTTTATGAGTAAATCGAAGATTGACCCCATAAATGCCCGTCTGTTATATCTGAAATGGTAACTGTTTAAAGTTTGCCCCTTTGTTAGAAGGCTTTTGTATCAATAACGGATAATCATTTTTCAACGGTTTATAACCTGTCCATTCGTCAGTTACAACTCGTGCCTCCCTGCTAATATATGCCTCAAAAAACACTTTGAACTCACTGCTTGAAGCACTGTCTAT
>JAITNR010000049.1 GCA_031290375.1 Prevotellaceae bacterium
ATCTGTTCGGTTATTACCAAACACAAGTGTATTTGAGTTGTATGAAGTTTTGAAAATCTTTTGCTCTGGGACTCCTATAAAACCGTTTGTATCTATTTGCAACACTGATTGAAATTCAGTGGCAAACAGATAAGTTTTGCTAAATTCGGAAATTTGATTGAGAGTGCTAATGTATTTATTCGGGTTTAATTCTCGTCTTTCAGGCAAATTCAACGCTTTTGCAAGTGAGTGATTTAAAACAGGATAAGTAGAATTTATATGCGTTTTTTGCTCGGTTGAAAGTTTGCGGTATTTTGCAAGTTCACCATTTACAATTATAATTATCAATACGAAACGTACAAAAATTTAATTCAAAAAATACAAAAAAAAAAAACGTAAGCACTCTCTTTTGAGTGCTTACTTCAACTTTTCTCTGCCAACTTTACATTATGAATTTTGCGTGAGTACAAATCATTTTTGTCCCATGCGCGCCCCGCTGCCTGCGTACTTCTTGGACTGTTTAATTTTTCTTTTTAATCCGATTGAAACGGCATTTAAACATCGTTCCAACGACTGTGACATCGCGGAATAATGTGCTTTAATTGTTTTTGTTTTTTTCCTAAGAAGTTTTAATAATATACGCCAGAGTATAATACGGCGGTCTGTTTTCGTGCGCCTGCCCGGCGCCAGTTGAGTCCGTATTTTGCGAACCGGCAGTTGAGTTTGATTTCTCTGCGGCGGCGTATGTGAAATTGGAACCGGCACTGTTTGCCGGTGCAAGTGTAAATGAGTGCGAGTGAAAGGGTATTTGTCCAAGTGTCAAAGCCACCTGTTTTACGCCGCCTGTTTTGCCGACAGTATTATAATCGCTATCGTCCGAGTTGTAACCGGCAATAAATTTGCCTCGTAAATCGGGTATCTGGACGCCATTTATAGCCACGCCATTGTTGCCGTTGCACAGGGACCAGCCCGTTGGTATGGTTGCAATTGAACCGCTCCACATCACTATACAGCCCTTTGGAGCGGGCTGTATCAGATTAACTTGTGCCTGTAGTGCCGCCAGACTGCTCTCAAGTTGCACGTTGGTCTTTATTATTTTAAACTCTGTGAAATTGAACTGCTCATTTCCAACGCCCCACGCTAAATGCCTTTGAGTGTAGGCGGCGTAATAATTGTAACCCTGTATCGAAATATCTACATTTTCAGTAACAATAAAAAGTGTACTTGCTGAACTTGTCTCGGGGCGTTGCTCTACATACAGCAGTTCTCCTTCGGGGGCTGCCAGTGTTGGCAAAAAGATATAACCCTCGTAGTTCGTTGTATTATCGCAACCTTTGATAATATACTTATTGCCTCCAATATTGCCCAAAACGGACAGCAGTACATTGTTTAGCTGCATATAATTCAGTCCTTCGCAATCGAGTGGAAAATTATGTTCTATAAAGTTTAAATAATTACCCGTGTTTCTTTTTAGAATTTGCATAATAATTTGTTTTTAATCGGTGACATTTTTTTGGTTTATTGTTGCATTCATGAGTTCTCCATAAACTTGTCTGGCATCCAAATTTTTATCGTTATCTAAAAGTCGATTTATAATATCGTTTAGTTCATCGTACAGTTGTCCCAAAGTCATTAAGTTTGCATTCAACTGGTCTAAATCGCTGACACTTGCCTTGTTATTTAATGCCGCCTGGATGCCTGCCGTATCTGCTTTGTTATTGATTATATTTGCAAGTCCCGACACATCAGAAATCTGCAGGGCGTCATTTTTGTGTCTGTAAGAATCAAAAACATCTGCAAAGTCCTGTTGAGAGGGCTTTTTGCCTGTTTTAAACAGGTTTTTTAAATTTTCTATTGATTGTATCATATTTAATTAAATTTTAATTTTCAATCACTGTAAATTTCTTGCTTGCAAGTTTATATTCATTTGTTACTGCGGTTATTTGCTGAATACTGCCGTGCAAATCCTGCGGAATAATCACTGTAAAATCATCGGCACCAGTCACAAATCCGCGCTGTACAACAAAATCCGGTATTAAAAAAGGCCTTTCTTCCTGCCGCCAATAGACAATTGTTGCACTGCGATTACCGCCCTCGCCTATTTCAATACGGTGCATTACAGGGTCAAAAATATTATTTAACACACCGCGCAGGTAACAGCGCTGTCCGTTGTGGGAGAGGCGGAAGTCTTTTTGCCCACGAAAATTCATCAAAAGGCTGTGCACATACGCAATCTGATATGCAGCCGGCATCACAAACGCCAGTGACAGAGGCTTGCGCAATGCGGTATTTAGAACATTTGACACTGCATTTTCCCACTCAATATTGTATGTGTTGTTATACCTCATACGCCGTCATTTCCAAAGTAATATTATTTTCATTATAAGTAAAATAACCTGCAACAGGAATAATTTTATCGCTGATGGAAGACAAACTCGCCGCGCCGATGAACGACACCACCTTCACACCATCCACCTTCTGGACATTATCAACGAGTGCCATATTGGAGTACTCGCCGTTAAACGGTAGCCCCGTTATATACTCTTTAATCGCATCTTTTATTGCGATTTGCACGTTTTCAGGATTGAGAATTGCATCATAAAACACGCGCAGGGTGCAAATGAAATTGTCCCCCGGTTGATTTACTACAGTTATGCGCACGCCGGCATCGCGGATTTCGTTCATATACGTTTCAAACTGTATCTGTTGTTCGTTCAAAACAGGATACAGATCAGTACTTCCGCCTGTTGCGATTTTTACAATCAAACTTCCATTAATTTCTACGGCGGCAGCGTATTTTATTATCTGTGCTGCTGTTATTTCATCCTCTGTCATTGCTTGGGTATCGTAGCGGTCGGTATCGGGTATCAGAGTATGATCAATCATAAACTTCAATGCTTTGTCGCGATACCATTTAGCACGGTGAGGCAATATTTCTTCGATGATTTCGGTTATTTCGCGCTTGTGCAAATCAAGCAAATTTTCCAACTCGCCGATTGCTTTTGATATTGAATAAAAAAACTGTCTTTCTATCGACACCGGTGTAAAATTGTCATTAAAACTGCTGCCGGTAACCGGTTGGTAAGCATCAATCACCGCTTGACTGTTGATAAAATCGGTGGTAATTTCATTTTGTATTATTTCTGTTGTTCGCGCCATTTTTATAAAATTATAAAATTAATGTCAATTGTCCAAAAGCCAATGCCGGTGGGCAAATTATTTGTGTCGGAGGCAGTTGCAGGGCTTAACCTGCGATTTTTGTAATAATCGGCAATAGGGCGGTTGAACCTTTCAATGGCAGTTGGAAGTTGCAGAACCCGCCCTGTCTCCAATGTTTGAGTAATGCTAATATCGTTTGCCAATGCAATATCAAACGCTGCGTCTGCACTGCCAAACTCCTGTATGGCAATGTCAAATAAGGATTGATTGTTTAAGGCGGTGATATTCATTTCAATTAAATTAACGATTAGCTGTTTTTATTAACCAATACCCTATCGCTTCTGACAGTTGGTAAAAATATTGTCTGTAATTAGTGGCATCTTTTTGATTATCAACAAAACAAATTTCTGCCAAAAAGTTTTCGCAGTCAAAGCCTGAAAGCATTGCAAGTTTGCCGTGCTGTCCCTGGGACTCGGCTTTAACGCCTCTGTTTTTAAGATTTAAAGTGTTGGATATTAAAAAAGACAGATCCGTTGCGCCTTCCAGTTCCAGAGCCGAACAGTTATCGGGTATCAGAACCTCTGTGCCTGTTGCTGTTCCGTTGGAGGCATTGAAATGTAAATCAAGACAAATATCATCTTTTTGAAAAATTGATTTTAACCAAATCAGCAAGCCGCCTGCAAGTGTTAAATTGTCACGGTTCCTGTCGGTTATCACTTTCAAATCAGGATAGTTAATGGACAGCCAATCAACTATATCATCGCGTAAAATGATAGTTTCGGCGCCTTCGTCAAGATACTTTTTTGCGCCTGTACCTGCGCCGTTATGCCCTGCAATTAAAAATACTCTGCGCATATTCAATAAGTAATTTTATTTTTTTAAATAGAATTTAAACACTATAAAAATGACCGTTAAAACCAAGACGATTATTGCCCCAATGCCAATTTTCTCAAGAAAAGTTAAGCCGATTTTTGTGCTTGTTTTTTCAATTTCTTCAAAATTGGTTTTTTGTTCTAAATCAACAAGTTGCACTTCCAAAGAATTGATTTTTAATTGGAGTTGCTCCTCCATCAGTTTGGTAGCATTAATTTTTTCGTTCATATTATTATCGTACCACTTAATTTTAAGAGGGTACTGCTTTCCTGTGCTGTCAGGTGCAGAAAGAAGTACGCTGCCGCCTGTTTGCCTCTCTGTGCGGTCGATATGTTTTTGCTCCTCAACGGCTTTAGTGTTTGAAACCTCGCCTGTTATCTCTGCTTTGGTACTGTTATGAATTGAAGTCTCTGTCTGCTCCTTTTGCTGCCGGGACAACTTTTGCGAGATTCGACACCCCGCAAAAGCCCAACAAAACAATAAAAATATAATAATAAAACAATTTTTCATTCAGGTTTCTCCCCTTTTTTTCTTAGCTCCTTGAGTACAGGGCAATTTTCTTTGTAATCGCAATTGCCGATTTTTTCAATGGCATGCTGTAGTTGTCTCATATCTTTGCGTAACAGTTTGATTTCTTCTTTCAAAGGATTAATGATGTAATTGGATTGTGTTTCGAGTACGTTTTTACTGTAATCGATCTCAGTGCTTTTGGCTACAAATTTTGCCTTTTTTGACTCCCATTTCAGAGTGGCTATTACTGCAAGCCCGCCGCCGAAAAGCGCAGAGATCAATGATATTATGAATTGTAAAATGTGCATTTTTATTATATTGTTAAAAACAATTAATTTAGTTCTAATTCTATTATTTCTGAAATACGAATGTCCTTTACATCCAATTTATTTGATTTGAGTTGTTTTATTGTCTCGCCTCGCCAGAAAGGGTCGGGCTTTCCGTTTAGTTGGCTTATTATCCAGGAGCCTAATTGCGGGTCCTCTTTAAATTCGCCGGGATACGCCCGCAAAATCATTTCAGCACTTTGCCCGTCTGTGTTGCCGATTACGAGACTGCCGTTATGTATAAGCAGGTCTCCGGTTTCATCCAATAAAATCCCTTTCATTTTTTTTTACAAAATTATATAATAATAAATCATTAAAAAAATACGTATATCATTTTGATATACATATCTTTTAGTGTGTTATTTTTTCATTTTCAAAGTTATTTATTTGCGGGCTTGGCACTGTCGGATTAAAAACCATTCCTAAAGGCGCGCCGTTGCCTGTAACCGCGAATGTTGAAAGTTGTGCTTTAAGAGTGTTTAAATCATTATAAACTTTCTGCATCCATTCTACCATTTTATCAACCTTTACCAGCCCGTGATTTTCTCCGCCATTGATAACAATATCGGTTTGACTGTCGATCGTTATTTTTTCAATTTCGCTGTACTGCGATACAAACCATTCGTAGCCGTCAATGGTTGTTATCAGTACTGTACTGTATATTTTGGGTGTGATAACAATGCCTTCGTTTTCCGTTCCGCTGACATTCAGCCGTACATTTTCAAATTCCTTTTCATCAATCAGGCGATCAACGGTACAGGTTGCGTCATCTACCGCCTTAACGATTGCCAAATAAGTATCGTACCGCCGTTCCCCGACAATTTGACGTATTGATATTCCACATTCTCTTTCTTTGCTCATAATTTTTTATTTTTTAGACAAAATATGTTTTCATTGATTAATTGACTAATTGACTAATTGATTAATTGACTAATTGACTAATCGACTAATCGACTAATTGAATTATATTATTCATTATTCATTGATTATATTATTCATTCAATAATTGACCTTTCAGTTAGTCGATTAGTCGATTAGTCATATTATAAATTGATTATATTATTCATTTTATTTCATAACCTAAAGTTATTATTTGCCGGTATCCGCCTGTTCCGAAGGTGTAATCTACTCCGTCTATCACAAATTTACGGTTGTTTCGTTCGGCGCGGTTGGCGTCTTTGAGTTGCACCAGTCCGCCCTTTCGTACTAATGGAACTCCAAAGGCAGTAATTGTGCCTTCCATTTTGTCTGTTAGCCATTCGGTAGCGCGTTTCTCGGCGTATGCCTGTACTTCTGCCTGCGTGGTGCATTGAGGGCAGAATTCCTGCCGTTGCTCCCATCCGCTTTTTACGGTATAAGTTTTTTTGCCGTTTTTGTCTGTTTTTACTGTAAATGCTCTGGACGGAGCAACTGCCGTCAGTTGCGTATTGTCACGCTGAATGCTTACGGCTTTCATACAAATTTTTACGTCTTCGGCAATGGTGTATTTCAGACTGTCGCTTACGATGTTCCGTTCCGGGTCGAACACTGTAGGCTTGGGTGCAGTTAACCACCGTTTAGTACTTAAGACACCCTTGAAAATGCCGTCCTGAAAATAGCCCAGCAAATAAGGATAAGTTTGCATAATTTTGTCCAACGCCTGTGCAAGAGACATTCCATTGGTAATATCCAGTGAGCCGAAACTCAAATTTTCTGTAATATCTACTTTAATCCCGGCACTGTATTTTTCGATATATTTTTTAAGGTCGAACTTTTTAATCTTTTCTGCAGGTACTGTTATTTTCTTAAAATTCCACATTTCATTTTCGCAGTTTATCACAACAGGCGTATTGTTTTCAATGCTTTTTATATAACCTTTAAACAGCGTTTCAATCACATATTCCTCGTAGCCGATAGAAATAGTGATTGGATTGCCTTGTGTGATAAAATCGGTCAGAGGTTTTTCTTTCCAAAAAAATTTGCGTGGTACTTTTACTGTTGCGGTGTCGGTCAGATTTTTACACGACGTCTTGATTTCTATTTGATTGCAGTAATCAAATGAAATTTTTTTATTATCTTTGCCGATAATTTCTATTTTACAAATCAAATTCAACATCGTATGAAATCTTTTTTTAAATATTGTTTAATCGCGCTTATTTGCCTGTTATCTTCTTCCTACTATTCACCGCCGGAGTGCTTTATAACCTTGGAGCAAAAAACAATTCCGGTTAAATCGCTTGTACAGCTTGTCTATTATGACGGTCCCGGCATAATCAAGGTGCATCTTGTAAATAGTGACGGACCGGATATTGTAAAAATCCATCTTGTAAATTATGCGCCGGATATGTGCGGACAGGTCCAATTAGTCAGTTACAACGGCAAAGAGGTTACAAGGGTACATCTTGTTGATTATCTGGGCTCAGATGTGCTGAATGTTCATTTGATTGATTACAATCCATAATCATTCATTAACCAAAAAATCATACTCCGTATCACTGCTAAATGTCAGGGTAAACGGCATTACATTAAAGTATTGCCAACTGCTCTGATTGAATGTTCCGTTTTTAAAAACCAACTTTTCAATATCAAAAATGCAGGTATATACGCTTGCTACATTAATGCTCCTCGCCTCGCTCAAAATTTTGTTCAACTGATATAATTTTTCGTAGGGGAATCTGTCTTTTTCGTTAAACAGAGACCCCTTAATTATTACAGTATAATCCTCTTGCTGTATGTTCTCTTTTACCTGCCCGGCACGATTAACAAGTGCGGTTTCTACTATTTTTTTATTTTTTGTAATATCCACAATAGCATCTAAAATTTCGATTTCAGTGCCGTCATCAGTGCGAAGAACAACTGTATTTTCAAACAGTTTGCCGTCATTAGTCAATCTGTCCGAATAACTGTCAAAGATCTCTACCGGCGTTTTTAACGCTGCAGTGTGCTGTGCTTTGTGTACTGCATCCATCGCAAGCGATGTCCCGACCAGTCGGGCAGCGTTAGCGGCATTGGCATAAATCAATATTTTTGTATTATTGCTACTCATATCTATTTAACAATTGACTAATTGACTAATTGACTAATTGACTAATCGACTAATTAATTTGCCATAATATTTAATTTTTAATTCTCAATTCTCAATTCTCAATTCTCAATTATATACTGATTATTAACCTGCTGCATAATTTACATCGTTCAATATCATTTGCAACGCCTGAGAGAGTTGCCACATAAAGTCGCCCGCGCTCTGGGGGCTTTCGTTTGTTGAGGCAAAGTGATTGTCTACATGCTTGATAAGACCGTCATTAATTACAATATTAAAATTTTTTACGGATTTGCCTCCCTCTGAAATGGAGTTGGAGGAGCTGGATAAATCCTGTGTAAGATTGTTGTTGGTAACTTTAGTATTGTCGCTAATACCAAGACCCGCTTTCAGTTTATCTGCAAGGCTTTTGGTTGTTGCGCTGTTGTTCCACGAGAGATTAACTTCTTTGTAAAGATCGAGTGATTTTTGTGAGTAGTCGGCTACCTTTTTAGCGCCGTCTGTGATTGCCTTTTTTCGTTTCTCGACATCATCATTTATTTGCGCAATCATTTTTTGATTTTCGTTGCTGTTGCCGATACCCATAGCCTGCTTGAACTTGTACCAGCCGAGTTTGATTTTATCAATGGCAATAATAATGCCGTCAGCCATTGTACCAAAATATAACTTGATGCTTTCGACAAACGCCAGAGATATATTTTTCATAAAGCTGACAGTGGCTGCCCAGAGTTTACCCCAACCTTTGATTTTTACGGCAAGATAACCTATTGCAGCACTCAAAGCTATAACACCAACAACAATAACGCCGACAGGATTTAACGACATTACAACATTCAAAATTCCCTGTACAATAATCCACCCCTTAATGGCAGCAATCACAATGCCAATAACAATGGCAAGCGAGGTAAATACCTCTTTATTGCCCTCAATAAATCGGATGACAACTTCGGCTACAGACATCAATTTTTCGACAACAGGCATAAACCGGCTTTGAATTTCAAGCCATAATTTACCTATCCGTTCCTGAAGGTCGCCGATATTGTTTGCAGCCTGTTTCATTGAGCCTTCGGGTGTGGCTGCAAGGGCTTGATTCATTCCGCCGACTTTGGATTCGATTACTTGTGCCAAAATTGCAGCACGCTGAGTTTCATTACCGAATGAAAGTATTTTTTTTTGGGCATCGGTAAATTTAAAGCCGCTGCGCTCAAGCATCATTGTTTGACCCTGTAAGGCTTTTCCGACCATTTCGGCTGCGCTCGCGGCACTTTGTTGAGTAACATTGAGACCATTTTCATTGACCATCAAATCATTTATGGCAGGCATTAATTTTTGAATGCTGTCATAACTTTTTGCGTACAGGGAGAGGCTTTTTACGCCGGACAGTTGTACTTCATCGCCGATCACGCCAAGTTTTTGCTGTTCGGATGCAAGGCGTTTAATGGATTCTATCTGCTCATCAGTAGCACCAATCGTATTGCGTATTGTGTTTGCCAACTGCATTTCAACTACCGATTGGGCTTTGTACATTTCAACTGTCGAAGATAAGGCGCCGGTCAATCTGCCGACAGCATTATTAACAGCTTCAAAAGCAAGCCCGACATCACGTATTTTTTGAATGTTGGAGGTAAAAGAATTGATATGAGACGTACCCTGTTCTACTGCACGCGTAATGCCTGCAACGTTGGTTTCTGCGTTGCCTGTAACATTTATGATAAAATTTACTGAATTATCGTTTGCCATATCAATTTTTTTTATAATTTTACACTCAAATTCTATCTGTTATGAGTAACGAAATTTCACTTGCCGTGTCGGTTCTTATTGCCTCGCTAATGTTGATTGCGCTGGGCGTTGTTTTGCTTGTTGTAAAAAAAAACAAAGAGAAGAAAAAACCTGTTCGGAAAATAAATATTACTTTTTCCCTGCATTAAACTCTTTTGCCTCGTCTTTGCGTATCTTTTTCAATGCTTCTATTGCGGTGGCCCACTCTGCGTCCGTCAAACTGTCGGGGTCTATATGCAGATAGTATCGTAATTGATAATCTATAAATAAAATCCCGTTCCGTTCCACCGCGTTTTTGGCGGACGCTATAACTTTTTTAGTTCTGCCTGTTTGATTTCAATAAGCCCTGCGATTTGAGAAGACACCCCGAAAAACTTTTCATCATCGGTTTTTATCGTTTCATCGCCGCCGAGCCAACAATCATTCAGTAATACCTCGTTTGCACGAACTGGATCGCTCTGACCTATTGAAGCAATTGCTTTAAAAGTACTGCGATCGGGCTTTTTGAGATAACAAATACTTCCATCAACTTGGACAGAGAAAATTTCCCCATGCAGATTCTTCCACAATGTAATTTGTTCCGGCGTTACAACGCCTTTTAAATCTTCTTTTTTCATTGTTTAAATGATTTTTAAATGATTAATTGACTAATTGACTAATCGACTAATTGACTAATCGGTTAGTCGATTAGTCGATTAGTCAAATATTTATCTTAAAATATTTGAGGGCTGCAGGGTCAATTCTGCACTGTTGCTCGTGTCATCCTGACTGATTTCAAGCGGATCGTTAAGAATTACGCAATCTTTGAGAATGTGTGTAACCTTTTTGTTGCCCAAGTTCGGTACAAACATTATCACTACATCAAAGGGTGCGATGTCCTGCAACCGCCTTGTTGGTACGCTTTCACGAAGATTTTCTATTTCATCCCGTGTGAGCGTTAATGAGGCTGTGTGTGTCCAGTTCCCATATCCGAGTCCGATAGCTTGAGAACCCGCACCCATTACAAGGTTAATTTTGCGGTCGCTGTTGTAATTTAATTTTGTAATGCCTGTTACGGGCGCAGGGCTATTGATGTTTACCGCTACCTGACTCCAGGAGTGCATCACGCCGTTTATTAAAGTGGGATATTCCATTTTTTTAATTTTTAATTTTCAATTCTCAATTCTCAATTCAGTTTAGTTGTATAACCTATTTTCACAAGTACTTTCCTCATCACGCCAACAGGCACATTCTTGATTTGGATTTCCAGTTCTCCGGTAGCCAGCACATTTTGTGCCGGGTCAATTTCGACACGGTAACCGCTCAATTCGCCTGCCCTTTCCATATCCTCCAAAGCGCGTCCGGCTAACGTTTCAAGGTACGCTACAGTGCTGGCGCGGAGTTGTCCGGTTGCACTTTCAACATACAAAGGTGCGTTGAGTTGAGGCAACAGGTTGGCGCGGATACCGCGCGTTGCCTTGTCCATGGTGCGCACATTTTCAATAAACGAGTAGTCAGAGGTAGCAACATCGAATGTAAAACTGTCATTGAAATAGTTGTTGGCATCGCCTACGTGGGTACGGACAAAGATGTAACGGTTGTCGTTTATAAGGTTCAGATCACCGGTGCTAACCTCTTTCACAATGTCGCCTGTAATAAAGCCGGGCATTGTGAGTGAAAGCGGGAATTTCTGCACCCAGGCGATACTCTCATTCACGGATGCTGCACTGATTGCGCCCAGACAGGTACCGATGCAGCCGTAATAACCGGATGTACCGAGACGCGCCAAAAGTGCCGGGTCGAGGTCGCAACCGATTAACATAGAAACGTTACTGCGTCCGGCTACGATGTGTGTGTTGCCTGTGGTATAAGTAGCCAAACCAGTTTGACTTCCTTTAGTTGTAAAGACGATTGACAGTGGTTTATGTTCGGCTTCCAGGGCAGTAGCTGCCGTCTGGAAAGACGCCAAATTGGCATTGGTGGACGCCAAAATACCCACCTGCCTGATGAGCCCTTCGCAATAGTTCTGCAAGGCTTTAATGTCATCCCCGATTATGTCGGCTAAGTTATCTTTAATAACCAAATACAACGTACCGGTGGGCGACATGCGAAAGAACTCACGCACGTGGTAATCAATTGCGTTTATTAGATAGTCTGCATCTGTAGCGGGTGTCGCTTTCGGTGCAAAGCCGTAAGTTTGCGCCAGCTGTTCGTAGAACGAAATTTTGGCAATGCGCAAATTACCGAAAGTGTCAAATTTATTAATGTAGCTGACGATTGAGAGGCCATTCACCATCAATCCGCTTATCGGATCTTCCGAGGCTGATGTGCGTCCTATCCCTCCATTCTGTTTTTGAAAAATAATGTCGTTTAGTGCCATTTTTACTTATTTTTAAAGAGTTTGTAAATACGTCAGTGCCTTGTTGAATGTATTAAACCTGCGTTCTCCAACCCAAAACCCGTCGTCTTTTAAAATAACAGCGGCAGGCGCATCTGCCACTGTCTTTCCTATTCCCTCCACGTTGGATTCATGCGCCTTCAACGTCTCATCGGCTTTCTTTTTCTTTATTTCTTTGTTTTCCATCTTCGCTTATTTATCGACTAATCCAATAATTAAATTATCAATTATCAATTATCAATTATCAATTGTCAATTGTCAATTATCAATTGTCAATTAAATTTATGCCCTTCCGTCATACAGCACAACGTCTTCTCCCCAAACAATGTTTGTGTCGATTTTCATCAACATTTTAAAGAAGTACAGTTCCGATGGGTTGCTTAACTTGTCGATTTGTACCGTTTCACAGTCATCTGCAAGCGAAACGCCGGCCCAAAGGTTAGAGTCCAAACCTGAACTGCCAACAGCCGCAAAAACTGCGTCTTTGGGCATTGCTGCAAGAGGCACAATTTGAATGCCCTTAAAGCGTTCAGGGTTACGATCGGTGTAGTCGGTGCCTTTGAACTGACGGTTTGTCAACGCGCTGTCATAAATATCTGCATCTTCTACAGACATAAAGATTTTTAAATTCGGATTGCCCCGAAGTGATTTTGAAATGTTGCCTTTTACAGATCCCAATACTGAAATTACATTTGCTTCTGTAATTGCGTCTGCACCTGCAAGAGAAACAACATCAGGATTTGCGACAATTTTTGTCAAAATACCGTCAAAAAATTGCCCTGCACTTGGTCCGTATACCCCGGTTAAAAATGCAGTTCCAAGTTCAAAATCTACAACCTTTGCCAGTTCGGCAAGCATGGCGTTTTGCGCATCAGTCGGAAGTTCGTGGAACAACAGGTTGCCTGTTGGTTGCCATTTGCGCCAGAACTGCTCAAAAGAGCGCGGATTAAAAACTGTGTACGCCATTACATCTTTAGGTTCGAGATAAACTTCATCGATAGTAAAGTTGCCCTGGGAATCCTCTTTTTGCGGATCTTCAATGCGTTTTTGCAGCATACTACCGGCACGAAGGCGCGGGATACTGAATTTTTTACTTACATCCGGCTGTAAGTGAATGTGACCGCCGGAAACGAGTTCATTGTTCGTTGTGGCTCTTACGAGTAAATTCTCTAATACCTCGCCATTATAGGCGGTTTGAATACTTACTGACATTTTTTTTTATTTTTTTAGATTGGATTTAATTTTTTTTTCTTTCGGTTTGGGATCGTAAACTTTTACGATTGACTGGTACCAGCTTATTTTTTCCGGGTATTTCTCTTTAAGAAAGTCGCGGATTTCTTCAAGAACTTTAATTTCTGACGATTTTTTTAATTCTTCCATAATTTTTATTTTTATTTAATTTTTTTTTAATTCTCAATTCTCAATTCTCAATTCTCAATTATATATTATTTTTCTCCGCGAATTTCACGATTGCGTTTGTCCCATGCGCTCCCGGCTTGATAGGTGTCTGCATTGTTAACCTGCGAAGAAATGCGCGGTATTGATGTTGTGATTATCCCTTCAACAGTCATTCTAAGGGAATCCGCACCCACACTCTTACCGATATTCAGGAAGATATCCTTTTTCTCGGCGGCGATGCGTTTCTCGGCAACGGCTGTATCAACGATTTCCTCAAGTTCCTTCATCAGAGCTGTCTCTTTAATAGATATTTTAAGATCCTCTATGGTTTTCTCCAGGGCTTCTATGGTTGTCTCTCCCGCTTGGAGAGTCTTCTTTTCTGCCTCAAGTGCCGATTCGGCTTCCTCACGTGCAGTCCGTTCTGCCGTAATTTTGGATTCAAGGGCAGATTCAATTTCTGAATCCGTACTTTCGGCAGTTACGCCGGTCAAACTGAATCTTGTAATGATACTTTCTTTGGTCATTTCTTTCTGATTTTTATTTGTTATTAATTGTGCCGAAAAACGGCTGTAAATTACTTCGCTGTTCAACTCTGCCATCGCATCAAATGATATCGGTACGATGGATGGTATAATTTCGTCTACCAGCCCCATTTCTTTGGCTTCGGATGCGGTGAACCAGTTTTCGCCGTCAAGCCATTTGCGAACCTCTTTTTCCGGTTTGCCTGTTTTTGCCATAAGTTTTAAAACAAAATCGGTGGTAATACTTTCTAATTGTTTGACAACTTTTTTAAGAGCGCTCGCAGTGCCACCGGCATTAAAACTTGGTTCGTGAAGCATAATAAAACCATTATCTACCATTTCGACCTTTGAGGCGTATGGAAGCAAAAACGCCGCCATACTCGCCGCCAGACCGTCAATGCGTATTGATGCACCCGCTTTGGCAATGGCATTGGCTATCATATTACCCTCTATCACATTGCCCCCATTGCTGTGTATGCAAACAACAATGTCTAAACCCTGACGGCTATAATACTCTATTTCAGAAACAATATTAGCGGCACAGTAATAGCTGTCTACCTCAATTTTTCCGTATATTTTTACTTCTCTATCCATATCAATTTATTTTATTGACTAATTGACTAATCGACTAATCGAAAATTCAGTTAGTCGATTAATCGATTAGTCGATTAGTCATATATTTATATTATTTAATGTCATTTTATCAATATAGCTGTCCTGATACTCGTTTATCAAGGTCAATATTTCGCGGGTAAGGCGTTTATCACTCAAAGACTGAATTTCAAGCCATGAATTGAAACCATTGAAATATTCAATCATTTCAAGTACATTGTCTTTTTTGTCTAATTTGTGAATCTGGTCGGCAAAGCCGTACATCTTTTTGGGCAATTCCATCAGGATTTCCATTGCTTTCATAGGATCGGTTTTGCGCGTTTCGGCGGCGCATTCTTTGACTAATTCAATCATTGTACTCACTGCAGAGAGCAATTCATTAACTAATTCTCTCCGGGAGAGTGATTTTAACGCGCGCTTTTTTTCCCAATCGCCATTTTTAACCCAATTTACCATTGTAGTTCTGCTGACATCTATTTTTTCGGCGATGTACTGCTGCGTTTGACCTTCCATATAGTAGAGACGGGCTAACTCTTTTTTGTGTCCTATTTCTAATTTTGTTGCCATTTTCATTATTAATATAACTGCAAAATTACATTACTTTAATAATATAAAAAAATATAACTGTCGATTTGACAGTTATTTATTTATTTATCAACTTATTCTTGATAATTGATAATTGAGAATTGATAATTGAGAATTGAGAATTGAGAAATGAATAATTATCAATTATCAATTATCAATTATCAATTAACTATATGCCGGATTGCGTCCTTGAAAACTTTGAACATATTGATTATGTCAAAGACGAAGTTATATACAAAAATCCCCAACTTCCCTGCCTTGGCGAAGTGATAGAATTTCTTGCCTCCGAAAAGATGATAGTCATTGAGCGTAACGGGATAAGGATAACTCACAAAGGGAAGACGATGTCTGAAGCCGGTGGATACCTCAAAGAGTTGCTTTTTGAGCGCATCACATTTGCTGCAATCATTGTTGCCTCCGGTTGCGCCGTTGCAACACTCGCACTTACCTTCTATCGCTAAATATAACTTCGCAAAATAGACTGTCCATTCTTTTATTATTTCTTCATTATTCATTATTCATTTATTATATTATTCATTTCTCAATTCTCAATTCTCAATTCTCAATTATCAATTATTAATTTAATATCAGCCAGTTCAAACTGCTGTACGGCGGAAATATCGCGCAGATTGCATTTGTAACTTTCGGTATTATCAACATATCGTTCGTGATCGTGGTTGGTTACGCTTTGGGTGCGCATCCAGCCGTTCATATAGGTAGTACTGAAGTTTTGCATGGCTGCCGAAACATAATCGCTTATTTGCAAAAACTCCAACGCCTGGTGTTCGGTTGGCGAGTAGTCGGCTGTACCTGCAAACCACTCAGTAACAATATGCAGCGTTACGGTCAGTTCGCACTCCTGAACGCGATTACCCATCGTTCGCCACACCATCGGAGCGAACTCCACGAATACAGCCGGGCAGCCAAAGGGCGTCTCCTGCTCTATAAATTCTACCTGCCTGTTCCAAAGATCGAAGTGTAGGAACAGTTGATCACCGAACTCGTTTTTTACGGTTTTAAGGTGGTTTTTGATGTCTAAATACAGTTGCTTTCTCATTGTATTACTTTGATTTTAATATGATATGATATGACTAATTGACTAATCGACTAATCGACCATTCAACTATTCGATTAGTCGATTAGTCAGTTAGTCGATTAGTCAATTTATCTATAATCGCCTGTCTCAGTTGAGGGTGATCGCCAATAAATTGGCGTTTAGGCATTGTAAAACCGCTGCCGCGCCCGGCTTTCAATCCCTCGTTATGTACCCGGGCATACGGTTCCTTACCGAACACGGCAGGATTGGTAAAAATATTAATAACGCCATCGGACAACACCTTGTACTGAATACTGCGCCCAAGGTCGCCTGTTGCACCGGTGAGTATCTTCCGCCGTCCAAACGCATTGGTAGCCTCCGTTTGACCTTTGTGTTCGCCGCGTTGAATGGTTTTAAAGTTGCCGCTTGATGCCTCACGACGTTTAACTTCTTTCCAATGCTCTCCAAAAAAACCCTCGTTCTTAAAATTCTGCTTAAACAAATCTACCGCTACCTTACCAATAATTGGTGAAATGTTTTTTGAATAGTATTTAAACTGCGTTTCAAGGCGCTTTAATTCCTGTTGAAATTCTTCGGGTGTCATTTCTAATTTTATTAAATTGACTGATTGATTAATTGACTAATTGACTAATTGACTAATCGACTAATCGACTAATTGACTAATCGACTAACTGAATAGTCGATTAGTCAATCAGTCGATTAATCATTTACCAAAAACTTCTTTGTCGCCTTTAGTACTCCAAAAACCACTCGCGCCGTTTCCATACGCTCTACGTGTAAGGTAATAAACTTCTCCTTCCGCGCCGGTTTTTGTGCATATTGCCTCCAGACGATACATTTTATCACTGAACTGTTCGAGATAAAATAATTCGCCCTCTTTCAATTCCGAAAACTTTTTTTTACTCATTTGATTTTTTTTTATTAGATAAATTATTAAATAGATCAGATACGAAATCCATTACCGAGAAATCATTAAGAAAGGGATCAACAGGCTTCCTAAGAATTTTGTATAACTCTTCCCGAAGGACTTCTTTAAATCTTTGTTCGTTTTCCTGTAAAACTTCTCTTACTATCGGTTTGAGAAGTTTTTTTGTCATTTTTTTAATCATAATCATTGGGTTTATATTTAATTCTCAATTCTCAATTATCAATTATCAATTATCAATTATATATTGATTAGTCGAACACTCATACCGTTAGCGCGATTGTTTCTGTAGTACGCAAGCACGTTACTACTGGAGAAGTACATGTAACGAGCGTAGGGGTAATTGATCTTACTGCTCCAATAGTAACCCAGGTATCCCTTACTGTACTCTATGCTGTCTTTGCAAAGCCTTTCACCGGCGGCGGGCAAGAAAATAGATTGTTTAGACTTGCTCAAAAGGTTACTGTCTGAACCAAACCATCTGCCTGTTTTTCTTTTGTCATAAGTGCTGCCTGTTTCAATTAATTCTTTAAATTCTTTAAAAGAAGGCAAACGTTTGTTTAATGACTTTGCTAACTTTAATGCTTCATCATGAGTAAATAATTCTTTGTCATCAATGACAAGATTTTCTTTATCCCATTTTAGCCCGTTAATTTCAATGTAATCTTTCATTTTTTAAATTTTATTTTTTATTTATTAAAAAGTTATGCGTTCAAATTCGTGCGGGGTAAGAATGAGTGCAGTACATCCGTCATCGAACTGGTCACTTATGAAAAATTCAGTGTCAAAATCTACATTCTGAGGTTCACCATCATAATCATAAGCACGGCACAATATTTCATCACCAGGTAGCATATTTTTTAGCAACTTCTTAAAATCTTTTACATTCATAATGATTTTTTTTTATTAGATAAATTATTAAATAGATTAAAATTCTGCGACACAACGAACACTCATACCGTTCGCGCGATAGAAGTAGTTGTCCGCGCTCACGTAGCTACTGTCGAAGTCCACGCCACGACCGTAGTCGCCATCGACCGTACTGCTCCAATAGTAGCCGTAGTCCCCCGTGTAGTACACACTGCCGTCGTAGTAATTCCGTTCACCGGCGGCGGGCATAAAAATAGATTTTTCAGACTTTTCTAAAAGGTTACTGTCTAATCCAAACCATCTCCCTCTTTTTACTTTGTCATAAGTGGTGCCTGTATCAATTAATTCTTTAAATTCTTTTAAAGAAGGCAAACGTTTGTTTAATGACTTTGCTAACTTTAATGCTTCATCATGAGTAAATAATTCTTTGTCATCAATGACAAGATTTTCTTTATCCCATTTTAGCCCGT
>JAITNR010000050.1 GCA_031290375.1 Prevotellaceae bacterium
GCCAATGCCGCCAATACGCATATCGGGTTGATTTCGAGCAAACCCAGTTTCAAACGCACATTGTCCGCTTCTTCGATTACTTGCGGCATTTTCTCGTCCGGCACAATATCGGCAACCTGCCCCACTTTCGGGCAGTCATCTATGCGCATTTCCGCCCATTCTTCAAAATACGGCACATCTTTATCCATACTTTGAAGAAAGCCGCGCAAGCCAGTTTCCTTATGCAACAGGGCTTTTAAGAGATGCGCCGGGGTGTATTTGTCATTATTATACTCTCGTGCAATGGATTGCGCAATTCGCAGAGCGGTTTTGACTGTTTCGTTTAAGTTCAGAAAATCCATAATTAAGTTCTTGGTTTGAAAATTAAAATTTTGTTTATTTGACAACGTAACAATTTATAAAAACGATACAAATTTATACAAACTATTTCCTCAACATCCTACAAATCAAACGATTGAGATTTGTTAGACACATTGAAAAAATGTCAAACGCCAGACTGTTACCAATTTTTATGGTACAAAAATATCATTTATTAATACAACACAGGACAAATTCATCGTAAATAAACTTAAAAGCCGAATTTTTATAGATTATTTTTTGTTTGTTGCATAATTATCACTTACATTTGTAGCGTTATTTTATCTACATAAAATATTTTATATTTACTAATCAATTAAAATTTTAACATTATGGCATTTAGAGCAACATTAATTTTAGGTGGAAAAGAGTTTGATGTCCTTGATTGCGACTACAAACTCGAAAGAGATGTGGACAGCAAAGGTCGTCCCTCTTCCAACATTTATGGCGGAAAAGTGAGAGTACACGTTGAATCGACAGACGACACGTCTATTCTGGAACAAATGGTAAGCCAGTTCAAACCCAGTTCGGGCAGCATTGTCTTCAAGAAAGGTGACGAAGAAGCCAAGATGAAAGAACTCACATGGGAAAACGGTTATATCGTTTCCTTTGAAGAGTCTATCGACGTGGTCGGCTCCAAACCGATGACCCTGACTTTCGTGGTTTCAGCCCAAGTGTTGAAAATCGGCAGCGCACAGTTTGAGCAAAACTGGCCGGCTGCTTAATCAGCAAAAAAGATGAGGTGATTGAAATATATCGCTTCATCTTTTCTGTTTTTTAATTTAGCTTTATTCATTGAACTTAACATAAAAACAAAAAAAATCAAATATCAAAACTATGATACAACAATATGAAATCGGCGGGAACGAAGTAAAAACAGATGCTTCGGAAGCCATTGCGGCAATCCCCGAAAACAGAACGCTGTTAGTTGAGAAACTGACATCTGACGAGCCTGTCAGCCCCGAAGCAGTAAGCGGGCTGACTACCATCGAACAAGTTTTTGAGCATTATAAGCCTCAAATAAATGTTGAGTTTCAAAACGAAGCGGGACAAGCTGTTAAAGAAACTTTCCACTTCCAAAACGTGGGCGATTTTTCTGCAAAGCAACTGACGGAACAAAGTCCTTTCCTGAAATCGACTGCTACGGAAAAGGATTTTTATGACAAACTGACCAGGCAACTGCGTTCCAATAAAGTATTGCAGCGTGCTTTGGAAAATCCTGAAAGCAAACAGTCTTTGATTGCTGCCTTGCAGGCAGTATCGGAGGAATTGAGCGAAGCTGAAAATGTATAACCATAAAAAAACGAAAAAAAACGAAATAATTATGTCAAAAGAAGCAACACAAAATCAACAGGGCGCGAATGCCCAAGTATTTGAGACAAAAACAAGTTCCACCCTGCAAGATGCAGTATCTCAATTAGCTCGTTTCGGCGGTTTTGAGTTTTTGGAGTCGGCTGTTGATGGCATTGCGGCAATGAATCCGGAACGCGCCGCCCGCAAAAAGGCATTTCTGATGGACGATGACCGTAAAGGCGCCCGCGAGGAGTTAAAAAACAAGATAACTCTTTGGATTGATTTGCTGACCACGTCCGAAAGTGTCAGTGAGATGTTGGACAAGTCTCAGGACAAGTCGCAAAATATCTCCAAACTGCTGTCGGAAAACCAATTGACGGCTGTGAATACGGTTAAGGATTTGGAACGCTCGTACCGTAACGTGATGCTGTTTTACAAGAATACCGAGACGGACAAACTGACGAACCTTTCGATAGTCAATGCGTCAATGGAACAAATTACGGATTTGGATAATTCCCGTTTCATTGACCATATAGCCGATGAATTGAAACAAAACTACGACAAATTGGATTTGCGTATGAACTATTCCCTGCTGGTTATTCCGGGCTATATGGGCGGCAGCAAGGTGGTTGATAAATGGTCTAAAATAGCCTACGACAATAAAGCGATGCTTTATACGGACTTTATGGATTTGGACAAGCCTGACGATGTGGTGGATATGTTTTTTAGCTCCAACCTTGCCGGCGGCGATGCTTTCAAAGCCAATACCTGTATGACTTGTAACTGGTTGATAGGCAGAGGCAAATACAGCGAATTGGGCGAGGCGGAAGACCTGCGCGTATCGGCGGCGGCGGCTCTGGCAGGAAAAGTATATACCACTTTGATGTCTCAAATTACGGCAGGTAAAAAACACGGCGGCATCAATGAAGTAGACAGCGTTGTGTTCCCATTGAAAAAAAGTGAAATCTCTCAGTTAGACAGAATGGGCTTGATACCGATGGTCAACGAATACGGCAAAGTAATGGCATTTTCGGGCAAAACGCTCTTCAACGGTGATAACTTGGGGCTGCAAACCTATTCGGTAGTTCGCGTGTTCGACTACATAATGAAAGTGCTGTTTGACTTTCTCAATCGCCGCGCCTTTGAAAATTGGAGCGGCAAAACGGAACGCGACTTGCGCGGTCAAATCATTAAATTTTTAGATGGCGTTCAAGGTCCCGACCGCCTGATAGAGAAATTCAAAATTATTCGTTTCGAGCGCGACCCGGGTCAGAAAGACCGCATTTTCCTTGACATTCACATTACGCCCTATTTCCCTGCCAAAAGTTTTGTTATCAAACTTGACGGCACGAAAGGGGAAGACGAAAACGAATGGGCTTCGTCTGTGGAACAGCAATAAGGCGAATTTCGTTTTTTGACAAACACGTTAAATTTACATTATAAAACGAAAAATGTCATACGGAATAAAGTTAAATATTGAGGGCGAAAAACAGCGCGATGTGCTGGATTTTTCGATAAATTATTTTCAGCCTGACAAGTTAGACCCTGCTTGTATTTGTTCGATGTTGCTGGCGTTTTACAAAGATTTGGGTTTTATTCCCCGCGACTATGTGCAGCCTCGCGCCCCTAACCTGAAAGATTACAACCGCTTCAAATGTCACAGTTCGATGCTGCCTTATCGCGACAATCCTTTGGGCGGTTTGCTGCACTTGACATTGGAATCAACAGACGATGACGAACTGTTTTACTATTCACTGAAAGAATTGAAAACCCTGCACGGCAAACTCGAATTTTACAACTACCGAGACGACGATATGCCTTTCCGCCGTTTGGAGTTTTGGGA
>JAITNR010000054.1 GCA_031290375.1 Prevotellaceae bacterium
AAAACACCGAAGTTTAGTGCCTTATCAATTACTCGAAAATTAAAAAGTGTAGTGGCTCGCTGTTTTGGTAAGTCATTGAATGATATTGCTTTGTGATTTTTGACCGTCGAAGTCAGGAGTTGTTTTGTAGTGGCTAAATATGTTAAGTTTATATTTTGTTGCTCCTACAGAGCAGAATATCCAAATATTGATAAACATTATAGTAATATTATATGATTATCAGTATAACGTTCTAATAGCGTTCGTCATTGCGGGCTTGACCCGCAATCCCATGTTTTTTAAGGACTTATTTAGAGGGGGATTGCGGGTCGCCCGCAATGACGACACTTTTGTTGCTTTAGGTCGTATGCGGACAGTCATAATATTGTATTTTCATTTATTCATAAATTTAGTTACTATCTTGCTGTTGTATTAATTTTTTCAATTGTTTTTGAGAAAACATCATTACAAAAATCTATAAAAAAGAACAAGGAACAAAACACTTCGATTCGTCCCTTGTTCTTTAATTATCTTCTTCTTGAGTCTCTGCCACGACCTGCACCGCCGCGGTCGTTACCGCTGTTACGGTCGTTTCTGCCTCTATCCCTGTCGGAACGTTGTGGACGAGGTTTCGGCTCAGGCTCAATCCAATCTGTAGGCTTTTCTTTAAGAATTCGAGCCGAGAGTCTGAATTTGCCTGTTTTGTCAATATCAACCAGTTTAACATCAATGTGGTTTTCTTCTTTAAGACCGGTTTCTTCCATTGTGTCAAACTTTTTATAATCGATTTCGGTAATATGCAAAAGTCCCTCCTTGCCTGGCAAAATTTCTACGAAACAGCCGTATGGCATAATTGACTTGATAGTAGCGTGATAGACATTGCCTACTTCGGGCACTGTAATTATCGTCTTCACCCTTGCCAATGCCTCCTGAATACCGTCCTGACTGGCAGATGCTATTTCAACAATGCCCAAATCATCAATCTCTTCAATAGAAATCACTGTGCCTGTTTCTGCCTGAATAGCCTGAATAATCTTGCCTTGAGGTCCTATTACAGCACCAATCATATCCTTTGGAATGGTAATTCTGACAAGTCTTGGAGCATGAGGCTTTAGGTCAGCACGAGGCTCAGCAAGGGTATCGGTGATTTTGCCCAAAATATGCTCTCTGCCTTCTTTTGCCTGACGAAGAGCATCTTCAAGTATTTCGTATGAAAGTCCATCAACTTTAATATCCATCTGGGTTGCGGTAATTCCGTCCCTTGTGCCTGTTACCTTAAAATCCATATCGCCAAGATGGTCTTCATCGCCGAGAATATCGGAGAGAACGGCGTAATTTTTACCTTTATTTTCCGAAATCAAACCCATGGCGATACCGGAAACGGGCTTTTTGATAGGTACACCTGCGTCCATCAGAGCCAAAGTGCTTGCACAGACGGTTGCCATAGAGGACGAGCCGTTAGATTCGAGAATATCCGAAACCACTCTGATGCAATAATCATAATTTTCGGGGATAACAGGTTTCAACGCTCGCAGAGCGAGATTGCCGTGTCCTACTTCACGTCTGCTTACACCGCGTGAAGGGCGGGCATCGCCTGTGGAAAACGGCGGAAAATTGTAGTGCAACAAAAACCTGTCATTGCCTGTAATCAGTGCCTCATCAATAATTTTTTCGTCAAGTTTCGTGCCCAAGGTAACCGAAGTAAGCGATTGAGTTTCACCGCGAGTGAAAACAGCTGAACCGTGAGGACCCGGCAAATAGCCCGCTTCCGCCCAGATGGGACGAATCTCTGTTGTTTTACGTCCGTCAAGACGTTTGCCCTCATCAAGAATGGCACGCCTCATAGCCTCTTTTTCAACCCCGTGATAATATTTTTTTATCAATCCTGCCTTTTCTGCCTGTTCTTCTTCAGGTATTGCGGCAATATATTCTTTTTCTATTTCGGCAAAAGCATCGCTTCTGGCGTGCTTGTCAGTATTGCCTGAAACGGCTATTGCATAAGCCTTATCGTAGGTTTTTGCCCAAATATCCTTTTTCAAATCCTCGTCAATAACTTCGTGGCAATATTCACGTTTAACTTCTTTGCCCAGTTCTTTCATCATTTCAATTTGTGCCTGACACTGAGGAATTATAGCCTCATGAGCAACCTTGATTGCCTCCAAAAGAACATCTTCCGAAACCTCTTTCATTTCGCCTTCCACCATCATAATGTTGTCTATAGTAGCGGCTACAATCAGTTCCAAATCAGCGTTTTCAAGTTGTTCAAAAGTAGGGTTAATCACAAATTCGCCATCAATCCTTGCAACTCTCACCTCCGAAATTGGACCGTTGAAAGGCACATCCGAAACAGCTAAAGCTGCCGATGCAGCCAAGCCCGCCAAAGCATCGGGAACATCCACACCGTCAGCGGAATGTAGCGTGATGTTTACAAAAGTTTCTGAGTGAAAATCATCAGGGAAGAGTGGACGCAAAGCCCTGTCCACAAGCCTTGAAATAAGAACTTCGTAGTCGGAAGGTCTTCCCTCACGCCGAAAGAAACCGCCGGGAAAACGTCCAATTGAGCCAAATTTTTCCTTGTAATCTACCGACAGGGGCATAAAATCCACATCGGGTTTGGCTTCCTTTGCTGAGCAAACTGTTGCCAGCAGCATTGTCTTACCCATGGTAACCATCACGGCACCATCAGCTTGCTTTGCCAATTTGCCCGTTTCAAGGGTAATCTCCTTACCGTCAGCCATTCTGACGGTTTTTGTAATTACGTTCATAAATTACTTTTTATTAATATGTACTTTAAAATCTTGCAAAGGTACTCTTTTTTATTGAGATTAAAAAATGCGATTGGCAGTGGCTAAATCTTTTTTTGAGATGCTAGGTGCTGTTCAAAATCAGGCGATTATCGGATATTTAACCTAAAAAGCAACCTTCCATATTTTCTAAAAATATGGAAGGTTTCGAAAAAAAATATTGAGTTGTCAGTGTTTTCCGTCGTTGGTAGGGTGCTTAACAGGTTTCTGGTAATATTTAATACCACTTACCGTCATTATATGGATTGCCGTCAGCAGGTGTTGTTCCCGTGGATTCACTGGGAACAACACCGTTACCCCAACGAGCAGGATACATGCCCAAAGTGGCAGTGAAACTGGTATTAGTATAGTCTGTGACTATCCAATCGTAAGGGCTAGAAAGATAAGCCTTGATAAACTTACCGTAAGTAGGAGAACCATTTTTTGAATTAATGCCTTCCTTTATCTGACCGGTAGTGTGGTCATAAACACCGGAATCCCAAGTTATCTGTGAAGTACCGTTTTGATAAATTAGTATTAGGTGATGGAAAATTGTTTGCCGATTCTACTCTTTCTTGGTGTCCGTCAGTTTGGCGTCCCCATTGCCACCAGTCGCCGTAAACAGTAGCATCAAATGCATCAAAAGCATGGTCGGCAAGATACTTCATTTGTCCTCCTGACTTCGACACTCTATCCCTCAATCCCCATATCCAAACTGTGTAAAAATGGCACTTTTTGAGTAAAAGTTGTTTTGTAGTGGCTAATTATGCTATATTTCGTGTTTTATGTAAAATAACATCATATTTATTTGTTTTTTCAAAAAT
>JAITNR010000116.1 GCA_031290375.1 Prevotellaceae bacterium
CAAACTCTTGCGGATTATTGCGAGGAAGCGCTGTTAATAAGGGGCGAGATGAACAGGCTGGAAAAGAAAGTAAAGGCCCTGATGAAAAAAGTAAAGGAGTTACAAAAGCCATACAAGAAATGTTGCGGCGCGGACGCTAAAAAAAAAGAGTATGACCAAGCCCTCGCGGATTGTACCGAGGAAATGCTGTTAATCGGCGACGAAGCGACGAGGCTGCAAAAGAAACTAAATGAGCTGATAAAAAAAGTAATGGAGTTATACAATGAGCAAAAAAATAATATTTTTTGATACCGAAACAAATGGGCTGAATGGTAACACAAGCAGCGTACTGTCAATCTCCGCATTAAAATGCGTTTTTAACGGAACTGATGTAGATACGATAAAAGACCGTTACAACCGCTTCTATTTCCGGCGATCACGTGAAGCGCCGAATGCATTCGCAATGGAATGTAACGGACTTACCGATGATGTTATTCGGGATTACCGGCAAGGCGTGGAATATCCAAAATATTTTCGGGAGGATATGCAAAGCTTTAAAGATTTTTGCGCCGGTGCAATCCGCTTTGTTGGCCACAAAATAGATTTTGACGCTCAATTTCTTGACTTTGAATTAAAACGCACCTTTTGCACCATGGAGGAAAATAAAAATATAATGAAACTTAAAAACTGCAATGGCAGAATAAAAAACCCTAAATTAGCCGAAGCTGCCTGTTTTTACCGCATCTCCGTTGACGAGGATAAGTGCCACGGCAGCGAATACGACACCTTGTTGTGCTACGAAATATTCAAGAAGATGCTGGCACGGAAGAGGTCGCGGCAGAGGGTTCTTGGGTTTTTGGAGAAACGGTAAAGAATCTATCTATCACTTTAATATATTAAAAATTGTATATAGGAGAAAAAAATGGCTGAAAAAACTGAAAAAGATACTAAAAAGAAGAAACTCGATTATTCTGATTTGAATAAATTATTTGAAATATTTTTAGCAAATGATTTTGACAAATCAATGGAGTTTATCAATGAACATGGTTTGTGCGCTGTTGATAGAGATGGAAATAATGTTTTTTTACTTTGCGTGAATAGTAGTGCATTATTATATATTCCTGCTAAGGAAGGAAGGATAGAATTAGTGGAATCATTATTAATGTTGCAATGCCAGTGTTTTACTTATTGATGATATACAATTTTTTACAAACAAATTGGGGACAACCGAAGAGATCGGTTTAATTTTTGATATACTATATAATAAAAACATCCAAATGGTATTTACTTGTGATAAACCATTATCAGAACTTCGTATACACAACAGGATGATTTCTAGGATTACCGGCGGATTAAGTGTATGTATGCCTACTTATAATTTTAACACAAAATGTGAAATGGTAAAGCTTATTGCAAAAGGAAAAGGTATTTTAATAGAACAGGATGATATTGAAAAAATCGCAAATTATACCGGTGACGATTTACGTTATATATACTCAAGTCTGGCTATTATAAATGCGAAAATGAAATTCGCGGAAAAATTACAAAATCAAAATTGACACCGGAAATGGGAAGCTGTATATAAGTGTTGACGTAGAGGGAAAAGATAGCGATGTCATTTGTGAATTGCTCAAACAACAAAAAGCTTACCGCAAATTCCGGCATATTTGCAAAATTCGAGCTTTTGCGTCCTTCATTGTTGCGCAGATGTCGATAAGTCTCTTGTGCTTTTTGTTATACATCATATTCAAATTCTTCTCCGCGTTTATTTTACCAAGTTTACTTTCGGTGTTACTGGCAGGATCGCGAGAAAAGAATTGCAGTTCATAGCCAGAATCGGTGTAAACTATATCCAACGCATAAGTTATACCATCATAGTCAAAACCATTGAGAACAGCACAGGGCTGTTCACTGCTGTTGGGAACTTCGCAGTACCATGTTCCCGTAAATGGTTTTAAATGTTCCGGTTCTTTTTCCAGCCATTCCTTAAACAAATAGTAAGTCCGAAGTTCGGCATGGTAGTGGCTCATCCTTGAGTGCTTGAGAAGATAAATCTGTTTTTGTTCCCACTTGATCAGCTTTTGCTTACAATAAGCAAAGCAATGTGGAGAATGGATCAAATATGTCGATAGCTCGTTTTCATCAAACTGTGTTTCAGCGATAATTGCGTCAAGTTGATCGGCAATATCGCCGTCAGATACGGAAATTCTGTCAAGCAATAATTTGATTAATTTGTAATAGAAGTCATCTTCATTATATTGAATCATGGATTTTCTGATATTATCGTTATCTTCGTAATAATACCACCGAGATCCCTTATTCTTAGCAAAATCATTGGACCCATCAATTGGGTTCGCAAAAATCAGAGATTCCAGTACTCGATGAAAACGACAGGGAGCTTTTTCAAGGTCGTCGCTAAATAACATTATGGCCTTGTCACGGTAATTGATAAACTTGCTGATGTCAAATTTAGTAAAATTGCCATCGGGAGCGGAAATATGCAGCAAACAGTAAATCTGCCCCCGGAAGAAAGCATATTTTTCCACATTGATAAATTCATGCTCCCATGCTGGTTTGCTGACTATTAGTTTTGCCTTGACACGCTCTTCCTCAAACTGGTCGGTAGCTACATTTGATTTTACCGAATCGTCTGACGCAAGGAATGAGTAAATATCATCAGAGTGGCCGGAAAGCTCTTTTATAAGCCGCATAAGACCTATCATACTTTCCGTGCCTGTAACATTTGCATTTTCTGCAAGGTTCCACACAACACGCATCCAGCGCTGGAATTGTTCATGGTCAATTTCAGTGTCTTTATTTGAGTTTTTCTCTATAAACAATGTAATCGCGAGCAAAATCGCCCGCTGTGTCTGATTATCTATCTTATCAAAAAAGTCCCATTTATTACCCCATGGGGCTTTCGCGCTTTTTTGAATAAATGAGGCGTAATTTCTCACCAGACAATCAAGAACAATCTCAAGACACTCAATGGACTCCCGCGTATTCAACAAATCCGCATATATGTCAAAACTGCCGTAGGTTACAGAGGAATCGTCGTTCTCTTTACCATAAAAAAGTTTGAACACCGGGTTTTTTTGGATAGCGTCCACAGTATCTTCTGACCCGGCTACAAACAGATTGAGAACATATCGTTTAATAAAATTGAAAAAGAATCGATCAACAGGCTCTTTCGATTTTTTTGAGTACTCCCAGAAAAAGTTTGTCCAATCATTGTCCAATTTGATTGAGAACGCGAGATAGTACGGCATTTCTCGTTCTCTATACTTTGTCTTCACTTCACCGAATGTTTTTTTTACATGACCGACAAGGTCGGCTTTGAAGTTTTCAAAGTCGGTAAGCGGTTTACCGCGGGCGTTCATCTTAACGTAGAGTTCATCGCTTAACTTAAATTCGTCAAGCTGCAAAACATAAAACTTTAAACGGGCGAGATTGTTGTATAATTTTTTACCTGCGGCTTCGTACTGTTTATGAATGGCATCTAACATACCCAGCATTGCTTTTACCGTTGGATCCTGTTTGTACGTATCAAAAAACCATGCCGCACCCTCAATCTTTGTTTTGGGTGGCGTATCAAACTTCAGTGTAAGCTTGGATAATTTCTCACAAAACTCCCGCGCGGAAGTTCTTGTTTCGTACGAGAAGCACAAAAGCATTTTTTGCATTTCTTGTAATTCGTTGCCGGAAAGTTCGCGGCTTCCGATGTACCAATAAAGCAAGTACAATGTAGTGAGTCTTTGCTGTCCGTCAAGCGGAATAAGCACAGACTTTTCAATAGAATTCCCTTGATCGTCAGTTGTTTTGACAATCTGCGTTGAACCGTAAATAAAATCCATTTTTAAGTGCGCGCTGGAGTCCTCAGAAACAAGTGTCTTGAAGATAGCGTCAAGGAAACGACTACGGACAGTGGTTTCTTTTTCGGTTTCCCGCCCTTGCGCGTAGTCTCGCTGAATCATGGGGATGGTGATGCCGTCAATACGGGCATCATCGCTATTTGTAAAAAGATCGGCAAACGTATATTCTTTTTGCATTTTTAGTTCTCCTTTCCCGGTAAAAATTTACACAATGTTTCGGCAATAGCGTCACGATACATCTTAATGTCTTCTTTGTTCCATGTATTTGTGGAAAAACCGGTTTTGTCAAAATACTTGAGAAACACGTTTTTTGTACCAATCGGGAAAAACTCTCCCGCTGCGTCCTTATTGAGGATTGCCGCGCGTTTGGACGGAAATACCGCGTTCCCATAGCCTCTGTTTGTTCCGGCATCAAGCAACGCGAGATTCCCGATTCCATTTTTTGTTTCTTCGTCGTTGGCATCCTCACCAAAGACCTTCTGGATTTTACCGGAAAGCTCTTCAAAACTCTCATCAGCTTTACCTGACTTTACATATTTGTCTATATCCGCAATCAGCACTTTATGGTCATCACCAAAACGCAACAACGCGATATTGGCTCCGGAAAGCCAATCCTTTTGGTCCTTATAATTATTAAGGTCGTTTGTCGTATAAGAGTCGATATGCTCAATATCCCAGCCTTTTCCGGCCTTTGTTTCCTTAAAAGCCTTAAACGGAAACTTATACAGCGTTTGTCCTTTTTCGCATTGCCGGACGATGTATTCGATGCTGTACAACAAAAGCAGATCTCTGATAATCTTTTTAGTTTTATCTTTTGGTTTATCAGATAGCGATAGAGCAAGATATGCTTCTTTTCCGGACACCCATTTTAAGGACGCAAAACGACTTTTTATCTTATCAACGAGCATCTTGGTTATATCATCCTTTTTTATCTCAGTATCGTTTAAACTTTT
>JAITNR010000200.1 GCA_031290375.1 Prevotellaceae bacterium
GGTGCTTCCTGCTCTCAGTCAAACATTGTGCCGTTTTGGAAAGCAATCAGTTATCTGTTCCCATCAACTCACGGAGTACAGGGAATTATCAAGATAAACACGATGCAGGCAAATTTGTACGAAACAGGGAAAGAATTTGCTTTCCTTTGGGGATTGTCGGCGTTTTATTTCGTAACTGCCTGTGTGGCGTACAGGTTGAAAAAAAGGGTAGAATAGTTGTTCTACCTGCTTTTGTCGCTGGGGTTGATTTCTATAAGGGCTATAAGATAAGGGCTTATCTTATAGCCCTTACAGGAAGTTTAATAATTTCATTCTGCGACACAACGCACGCTAAAGCCGAGCACTCTGTTGCTGCTGTCGCTCGGAGCGGCGATTATATTCTGGAAGCCCAAGTTGTACGAGGCTTGACTGTTTTTAACCGTACTGCTCCAGTAGTAGCCGTTGCTGCCTACGTAGAACTGATCGCCCTCGTTGCCCCGGTAGCCCGCTGCGGGCAAGAAAAGCAAAGGCTCTTTGGCGAGAGGATTAGTGAGGTCAGTCGTGTAAGAACTGTTGGCTGTCCAGTCAGCGTCCGTGTAAATAGCGTAACCCGAACGGGTATTGTTCTCCCAAACTTCAGCTTTACAGTTGCCGGAAACAGCCCCGCAAGCAACAGGAACCCATCTCAATCCTTTTCCGTTAGACTTGCCTGTGGCAGTGATACCGTTAATACTACCGCCAGCAAAATTAGGTTGGCAATCATAAGCCCCAATACGCTCCCATTCGTCCTGTGTAGGAATGCGAAAGCCGGAAGGACATGGATTGTTCCGTGGCGTAACCCAAGTGGTAGACTGGAAATATTTACCGTTGGCATCGGCAGTGCAATCTGCACAAATAACACCGCTATTCAAAGTTTCTTCAGCAACAAGCTTACCGTTACCCCAAAATTTATATATCTCTTCTGTAGTGGCACTTGACCACTGACTAACAGTAGAAGTAACAAACAGGACGTTGTTAGGAGAGTTAGGCTGACCGTTAGTATCATAACCATTACCTGCAATAACATTAGGACGATTTTCTGCACCGTAAGTTGAACCTGTACCGAAGCGGCGTTTACGAGCAGTGATAGTGCCGTCAGAAAGGGTATCAAGCTGTACAGCGTGTTTCCAACCGACTTTCCGTTGCTCAGGCAAGGCTTGGTCAGTATCGTAACCGCGTCCCCACTGAAACAAACCGCCGTAAACATTAGCGTCAAGTGGATCAAAATCGTTGGTTGCAAGGTAATTCATCTGTTTCTTGGGCGTGTCAAGTGATGGGTCGGCACCAAGGTTGTAAGTCATAAAGAGAACAGGCGGGATGGGTTGAGTACAGGCGGGAGCAGGTATTTCCACAATCGGCTGGCACGTTCCTGCATGTATCCACTCCGTACCGTTCCAATACTCAACACAGTTTTTAATTGTGTTGTAAACAGTTAATCCTTTAATAGCCTCTTCCGTGCCGTGTGCGTCACTCAACGCTTTACGTTGAAGCGTCGTCAGTTGCGGCAGCCGCAAACCTTTGTTGTTACTAATCAGTTCGAGAACTGAAAACGTCCGTGGGGCTTGATCAGCCCCGATTGTTACCTGCGATACTGCACTTTTCGGCATCGTCGCCATCGCTGCCATTAGCAGTGTGAAAAATAAAACTTTTGTAGTCTTCATTAGATACATTTCTTTAATATTAAAAAATTTAAAATAATTTTTCGTTTTTTTATAACCCCAAAAATGCGATTTTATAAATCGTGCCTCTTTTTCGTTCGCACTGATTAAAAAATGATGTGATTTATTGATTTCATTTTTATAATTTCTGTTGATTTTTTTTCGGCTGCAAAAATAGTGTTTATTCTTTTATACCCGACAGATTTGCGGTATTAAAAAGGTATGCGTGTAGAGTGGTTTCTGGATGCATACCAAAAGTATGCAAAGGCGCAAAAGGTATGCAAAAAAAAAATGATTGTCAATATATTTACAATATGAATATCGTATCTAATACCAAATAATACGAATCACGGGTTAAAGAACAAAAAATATAAGAGCACTGGTCAGTTTTCCGAAACAATGCAGCAAAGACCATTTGTAGAACGTACTTTTGAGGCATTTTGAATATTTGTTTTTTCGATAAGCCAGTTAAAAAACGCTTCGATTGGTTGTCTGACTTTGGATACGGCAGTAGAAAATAAATTATTAGCAGCAAAATCGCGCCGTTTGAGACATTCAGGCGTACCTTTGACTGCTTTTACAGGCGTAAAAAGGTCTAATTGAATGGCTTGCTGACGAGATTTAAAATACTCTTCGGCAATATAAATTTTATCGGCAAACAGTTCAGTATCAATCAGTTCATCAAACCAGTTGAGTTCTTGCGGAACAGACAAATCGCTTTCAGAGGCGCGGGAAAAATAAATTTTATTAGGAAAAGGCAGCATTCTTTTTCTGCGAAAAGCGAGCAAATGGAGTTTTAGTCCGTAATAATACATATTTTTAGTTGCACAAAATCCTTTGTCAGTGCAGTCCCGCGCCACTTTTGCGGTTCGATTTCTACCTTTGCAGGTAACGATTGGCAGAGTGTCGATGATTTGAACATTTTGTTGCGCATTTTCGGGGATATTATTTGAAATAATATCAAGTGTAATGTCGTAAAATATTGGATATAAGATATTTAGACGATTGTTGAATTTTTGATATGAGGTTAAATTCGGAAACCAGTCGTGTAAAAAATGATACGCAAAATTGTGAATTTCTTTGATTTTAGAAAATTTCAGATAGCGTACGACAAAAAAATAAATTGTAACAGCCTCTTTATCAGTGAAAACAGAGGGTTTGTTGTTGTTCGACAATCGGATGTAGTTCCATTGTGGATTTTTATCGAACAGTTGGCAAACCCAAGAGTAAGTTTCGATAAGTTTAAGTTGCATTTGGTTTGACATATTGGTAATTTTTATTAGTTATTTTAGACCGCTAAATTACTAATAATCAGCGATATATGCAACTTTTTAAAGAAAATTTAACTATAAAATTAACATAAAAAAACGGGTTTTTTCAACCCGTGATTCGCATAATTTCATAATTTTTGTTCTATCGAAAATACAATCATTTTGAGATGTATGTATTTTTTCCATATTCAAAAAGGATTTTATTTCTATTTCAGTTATTCTGTGTCGCTCCAAATATTCAT
>JAITNR010000207.1 GCA_031290375.1 Prevotellaceae bacterium
AAATCTGTAAAAATAAACGACAAATGGTATCCGGCTGAGACAACTAAAGCTACGGTAGAACTACTCGAAAAAATCAAAAAATGACCTGTTACGTAAAACGAGGCGGAGTTAGGGATTAAGCCAAACATTTTGATTTACCGACGGGTGCTACTCAGGGGCATATTGCATACGCCAATGCCCCCGATGAAAATACACCAAACATTTCGCCAATGTTGCAGAATGTTGTCGAAGTCCTTGTTCGCGCCGATTCCAAGCAGTGCGATATTTTCAGGCACTAACTGCAAATCTGCTCATTTTACCTACTAATAGTCAAGTATGTATGAGTTCAGCCATTATAAAAAAGGAAAGAATCCAGAAACATTTTACACCCACGCGAGCGGGATGTTTTGAAAATATTGCGACAACTCGCCGTTTTCCAAACACTTGTGCGGCAGAAGGGACTCGAACCCCCACGCCTCTCGACATCAGCTCCTAAGACTGACGCGGCTACCATTACGCCACTGCCGCAGTGTTGGATGCAAAGGTACAATTTTTTTTTGTAAAAAACACCGTTCTAAACAAAAAAAATGTTATTTATTTGCCTCTGCTATCAGGTTAGTTACAAACTTTTCAAATCGCCACGATAGATTTTCTTCAAACTGCTTTTTAGACATCAGCATATTGTAAGACCTTGTAAGTTGCACGTTTGCAACAAGGGTAACAACGGCATTCTCGCTGTCGGAAAATTTTATGTTTATCTCCGCCTTTGCCGAACTAATCACCTCTGTACAGTTGGTCAAACTGTAATGTATATTGTAGTCGTAGTCGGACTTTTTTGTTTTAAAAAGATCAACATCGTACGTAACATTCTGATAATTTTTGCTCAGCGGCACAATCTTAATATCCATAACGCCATCAATATTTTGACCATCAGGTTTGTGCGATTTTATGTTGAAAATAATAAAATTATCCTTTTCTCCTCTTAGTTTCAGCCCTTTAATTGCCCAACTGTCAAGCAATGGCAGATTGTTTTTGTACTGATTGATAAGTTTGTCAATAATGGCATTCATTTTTTCTTCCGACACATTGACCCTCTGCTCAACTTTTACAGTAAACACGCCCTTTGAATAGGTCGTAGTTTGGGCATTCAACAAATTGCCCATAATCAGGCAAATACATGATATAAAAACGGTTCTTCTCATAGTTGTAATCAGTCAATTATTTGTACCTTGCCCATATCTCGCGGTTTGGCATCTGGGATTTCATCTTTTTGGTGCCCGAGAGCGACACAATAGATAATTTTGTAGTTGTCAGGGAAATTCAGCTTTTCAACTACTCCCTTTGCCTGATCTGACCACAAAAAGTCGTTAGCCATAGCAACTACACAGGTGCCCAATCCCAGCGAATGTGCTGCCAGAAGAATATTTTGCCCAAGCCAGCCGCAATCGAGCTGTCCGTATGGGTTCGTTGTGTCGTTTGCCACTACTATTACCACAGGTGCGTCAAAAAGTACACGTCTTGATGCAAAGTCGGGGTTTTGAGCTTTCAATCTCTCTGCAACACCGTCCTGAATAGCATTGATAAGCCCTTGATTTTTGACTACTCTGACTTGCCATGGCTGAGCGTTCCTCGCACTTGGAGCATTGATTGCCGCCTTGATAATGATGTCAACAGCCTCATCGGAAACAGACTCCTGCGTGTAGGCTCTGATACTGCGGCGATTGAGAATAGTTTCCAATGTTTCATTCTTTTTTTCGTCTTGTGTCTGCTTGTTTTGCGAACAAGAGGTCAATGCTATTGCTGAAATAGCCAATCCAAATAACAATTTTTTCATTTTGATACTAATTTAAAATTTATTTACTTATTCGTTTATGAACCAAAACCAACCTGCTTCCCAGCGGTTGATTTTTGATTTTTACAAAAATAAAAAAAATAACCGCTCCTTGATGTTAAAATAAGTTAAACTTTTGATTTTCTCCTGCAACATTTCCAATTTTTCTACGTCTTAGAAGAGAAAGGGAAAAGTGGCAAGCAACACACTATGTTATTTAATCTAAAAAAAAATCTTTCTGCTGTTATGCGGATAAAATTAAACCTAAATATATGCAACGTTTTTGTACATTAATTGTTTTGGCGGTTCTACTTCTACAAGGCTGTAATTTAGACAGTTTTCAGGAAGACGAACAAGTGTTTGTATTCGGTTCGATGCAGAAATCAGAGTCGGATGATTTTTATATTGTAGATGATTTAGGCAAAAAATCTTTGCTTAGAGGTATAAAAATTAACGATACGGTCATAAACAAACGCTTTTACATTGAGGGAAAAATGCCCAGAGATATGAAAGTTGATAATTATGACTATGTTATCAATGTTACAATCAATGAGATAAGTACCATTTATGAACCTTTGGTAATTGATAATCAGGCATATATAGACTCTATTAACAACAGTACCGTAGCAATAAACGATAGTAGGATAATTCAGACAGGCAAATATCTGAACCTTTGGGTAGAATTTATTGCATACGAGGCGAAGTTACACAAATTCACATATGCAATCAACTTTGCAGCACAAACAGATGATGCAAATGTAATAAAAGTGTATTTGTGCCACGACAAAAATAGCGACCCCTTAAACGAACTTGTTATTCAGAAACCTCTAATACAGTCGCTTGATTTGACAACAATTTTCGACAGAATGTATGGCGAAGAGATAAAATTTGTATTAATTTACAAAGATTACAATGGAGCAGTTCAAGAAAAAATGTTACAAATTGTAAACCCTAACACAAATAGATAAATATCTGATATTTCACTCAATAACTTTACACAATACTTTTTTGACGGGAGTGATTTCGGGAGAAATTACTCTTTTGTTATAAAAAAGTGCTATCTCAAAAGTGCTTTTACGCAGAAGAGACAGATTGAACTTATAGACGCAGATTTTTATTGTGTTTATTATCAATAAATTAGCAAATTGTATTTTAATTTTTATCTGTGTAAATCCATTAAAGCTGCGTCATCTGCGCGCTTTTGAAACAGCCTCACTGGTGTGGTGGGTGGACGATTATTCCTATTTATCACAGATTTTCATGTTTAGTTATTCCCCTAATATCACTGCGCGGACAATTTTCGTTAAATATTTACATAACAGGTATTTATCTATTTTTTGCTTGAATATTTCCTATTAAATTAGGGTTATATAGATATATTTTATAAATATTTTAATCTATAAAATT
>JAITNR010000258.1 GCA_031290375.1 Prevotellaceae bacterium
CGTTCAGGAAAACTTGCTGTTTTTCCAAAAAATTATTCAATCATTTCAAAGCTTTTGACTTGGCGTTCTTTTATATTAACTATGGATTTGTTTAAAATAGCATACTTTGGATAACACTAGCTTAATTATTAACAGTGTCTCGAAAAAAGATTTAGTCAAAAAACAAAATGCTTTTTTACAAAAAAATGACTATATTTGCAATCTAAATTATTTATGAGAAAATTATTTACATTACTGTTCTTTGTCTCAACGCTTGTTTCGCTTTACGGACAGGCGGGAAAGGGTGTCTATCAGTTTCTGAACTTGCCGGTGGACGCTAGGAGTGTAGGCTTTGGCGGCATCAATGTTTCTACTAAGGATGGCGATATTAATCTCGGTCTCAACAACCCTGCGCTGTTGGATTCTGTGGGGCATAATATGCTAAGCCTCAATTATTCCAACTATCTTGCCGGCATCAATTACGGTTCGGTGGCATACGGACGAACTTTCAAAAGCAAAAATCACTGGGCTGTAGGCATAAGTTACCTTGACTACGGTAAAACAGACAGTTATGATGAAACAGATGTTTATCAGGGCGATTTTTCCATGAAGGATATTGTGATCAATTTGGCTTATAATCGCACTTTGAACAAATATTTTTCGGCTGGAGCAATTATCAAGCCTCTCTATTCGGCGTATGAACGATATACAAGTGCAGGTATAGGCTTTGATTTTGGGCTGTCGTATCACAACGACTCGATTCAGCTTGATTTGGGTTTAGCCGTAAAAAATGCAGGCTGGCAGTTCAACGGCTACTATTCCGAAAATGACAAAGAACACCGCGAACCTCTGCCTTGGAACATCCTGTTCGGCATTTCAAAAAGGTTCAAGCATGCTCCTATTCGGCTTTCGCTCACTCTGCACAATCTTCAAACGTGGAATCTCTATTATGAACGCTCTTCAGAACTTGAAAAAGAGTACCAAAAACCTTTGAATATCAAGTGGTACGATATGCTTTTCAGGCACACTATTATTAGTGCCGAAATAATTCCAATAAAAAATTTCTTTTTGGTTGTCTCTTTCAACTGTCGCAGACGGGCAGAGATGGCTGTTCCCGATTTCAAATCGCTGGCGGGCTTTTCGTTTGGTGCAGGCATTAAAATCAGGCAGTTTAATGCAGGTTTCGCCCTGACTTCCTACCAAAAAGGTGTTCTGTCATACAATTTCACGGTTAGCACCAATTTTTCGGAATTTGGCTTGAAGTAACTTTACAATTATTTAATAATTAACAAATGAATAAAATAGTGGTTGCGATAGACGGTTTTTCTTCTTGCGGGAAAAGCACGATAGCCAGGCAACTTGCCAGGGATGCGGGCTATGTCTATGTTGATACGGGTGCTATGTACAGGGCTGTCGGGCTGTTTTGTATCCAGAACGGCATTTTTATTAACGATATTTTTGATGAAAAAATTCTTAAAGAAAAGATTAAAACTATAAAAATTGCCTTTAATACCATTAATAATCAGCAACGTACTTTTCTTAACGATGTTGATGTTGAGAATCAAATCCGTACACTTGAAGTGGGCAATGCTGCGAGTAAGGTCAGCACGCTTGACTTTGTGCGGCGCGAGTTGGTGCGGCAACAGCAACAGATGGGGCAAGTGAAAGGCATTGTGATGGACGGCAGAGACATAGGCACGGTGGTTTTCCCAAATGCCGAACTCAAAATTTTTGTAACTGCCTCCACAGAAATACGTGCCAAACGGCGTTTTGACGAACTTACAGCAAAAGGAGAGCAGGTTAATTATCCCGAAGTTTTTCAAAACATTCAAGAGCGGGACCATCGCGATACGCACAGGACAGAAAGCCCGTTGTTACAAGCCCAAGATGCTCTTTTGCTCGACAATACAAATCTCACCAAAGAGCAACAACAGCAAACAGTTATGGAATGGTTCAGGAAAGCTGCTAACTGAAATCTATACACAACGCCTTGATTATCTGTTCTGCGTGGTTTTTTGTGTCAACTTTTGGAAAAACTTTTTCGATAATGCCATCTGCGGAAATAGCAAAAGTGGTGCGTATCAAGCCCATATAGGTTTTGCCGTAGTTCTTTTTTTCGCCCCAAACGCCGTATAAGTCAATAATTTGCCGCTCAGGGTCGGAAATAATGCTGAACTCCAGATTGTACTTTTCGCCGAACGTTTTGTGCGAACCCACCGAATCGGCACTAACGCCGATGACAACAAATCCTTTTGATAGGAAAAAGTTATTTTTGTCGTTTAAACTGCATGCCTCGGCGGTACAGCCCGGTGTGTTGTCTTTCGGATAAAAGTAGAGAATAATTCTTTTACCTTTGAAATCGGACAGGTTTACTGCTTTTCCGTTTTGATTGATACCCGAAAAATCAGGGGCTTTTTCTCCTTGTTGTAACATAATTTTTATTCCCTTTCAAATTTAATATATCGCGGTTCACTTGGCTTGTAGGTATCTACGTCCCAGAGGTGGCTTGTAATCATGAGGTCGGCACTGTAACGGTTGCACGCAATAGGTACGTTATGCACACGACACTGACGAAGCAGCATCTGAATATCTGCTTCGTGCGGTTGAGGATTGAGGTCGTCAATAAGAAATACCGCCAAATCAATTTGGTGGCGTACAACAAGAGCTGCAATTTCGGCATCGCCACCCATCGGACCTGAATTCATACAAGTAATTTCCACGTCAATTCCACGCCTGTCAAAGGCTTCCTTAATTAGCCTGCCTGTTGTTCCCGTGCAAATGAGTTTGTGCTGCGACAGCATTTCGGCATTATACTCTGCCCATTCCACCATGTCTGCCTTGCGGTTGTCGTGTGCCACAAGGGCTATTTTCAATTGTTTATTCATAAAACTTTTATTTTAAATGTTTAATATTTTCTCTTAACGTTTTGATTTTGCCTTCGGCATCGGCTTGTTTTTGGTACTCGTTTTCAACAACTTCGGGTTTGGCATTGGATACAAATTTTTCGTTGGAAAGTTTGGCTTGTACCGATTTCAAAAAGCCTTCGAGATACTTGATTTCTGTTTCCATTTTGGCTATTTCTTCTTCGGCGTTGATTAAATTTCCCACAAGAACAGCATATTCGCAAGTGCCTACCATAAATGAAACTGCGCCCACCGATTTTTCTGTAACGATTTCTATTTTTTCGATATTGGCAAGTTTCTCAATCACATCATCATATTCGGAGTTATGTTCGCTCGAAACCTGCAATGTCAGTTTTTCTTTTGGCGAAATGTTTTTTGAGGCGCGAATATTGCGAATGTTGGTTATGATTTCTTTTGCTGTTTCAAAATCAGGAATAATATTTGCGTTTATTTCTTTTGTGCAAAAAGTGTTTATAGTATTATCAAACATTATACTTTTTTTATCATCGCCCAAATTCAAATGTTGATAAAGTTCTTCGGTAATGAAAGGCATAAAAGGGTGCAATAGTTTCAATATTTCTTCAAA
>JAITNR010000063.1 GCA_031290375.1 Prevotellaceae bacterium
AGCCACAAGAGCCATCCTTGCGGGTGTTGTTTGTGCCTGTTTGTAATCAGTTAAATATACATTCTGCATCAGGAAATAACCCATAAATTGGCTGTACCCGCAAAATGATAAAAAGAATGACGTAACAAAAACTTATGTGAAATCAATTCTCAATTTCATTGTAGTATTTCAAAAAAGCGTCAAAAAATAAGTTGCCGAGCAGTTTGTAGCCCTTGAAAGTGAAGTGTATTTTGTCTTTTCTTGCTAAGCCTGTATCTTGCCATTTTTTCATTGATTGCAAGCCTCCCATAATGGCAAACTGGTCCCAAACAGCACCCCCATTTTGCCGTGCAAGTTCGTAAAAAGCCGCCTGCGCCTTGGTGCCATTGGTATTCACCGCATATTTTTTCCGTTTAATCTTGTGATAGGAATCGTTGTTTGTGATAAAAATAAACGCACAATCGGGCGACACACGTTTTATTCTATTAATCAATAAGTTATAATTCTCTATGAATTTATCTTTATTCATATTATCATCAACCCAATCATTTATTCCAATTCCGAAAATGACCATATCGGGTGGAAAAATCGAAAGCTCTTCTTCAAAATGTTCACAATTCAAATAGGAAGACACAGCAGCACCATTTACACCAACAGAGTGATACACTATCCCTTTCCTGTCATTTTCAAGCACAAATCCCGTGAGTACAAACTTATGCGGCACAGTATCAAACTGTTGAAAATAGACAGTAAAGGAGTTTTCTGGATGTTTCAAATCGAAAGTATAAAAATTTGTATCAACATAATCATAATTGGGATAAACAACTCTGTTTCTGAGTTTTACCACAGGCATAACTGCCCAATCCTCGCCATCTTCTACATATCCGAGCAACTTTATTTGTTCAAAATAGAGGTAGGTTAAATCATTTAAATTATTGATTTTAACTGATATTTCAGCAGATTTGTCGTCTGTATATACTGCTATTCCGCCTACCCCAAGTTTTACATTGTAATTGCGTTTCACATTTTTTTCAACCTCCCACTTTCCGTCATAAAATATGTCGTATGCGGCTGGATTGTTGGTTTTGGCAACCCTGTACGGAAAAACGTAACCGCGAGCGGGGGTCAATTCCCGATTGAAAAAATCCAAATTCTGTCGAATGGCTTCAGGAAACACACCCGCCTGCACGTGCGAACCTCCAATGTGCAAAATATTAACCTTACCATCTTTTTTGGTGTAGATGTTTTTTATTTTTGCAAAAAAATTATTAATAACAGAAGAGTCGTTTTCAGTGATTTTAAAATAGTTTTCTTTCAAATTAATAAATTTGTAATTATCAGTATTTATATTTGCTTGCGAAAACGTTATCAGGCTGATATTTAGCAGAATGGTCAGTAAAAAGGTACGGTTCATTTTTTGTGATTCTCCAAGATTTTGTAATAATTATAGTAGTTGTTGAGCGAAAAATATAAGAGTTCGGCTATTTTGTCAGCTCCCTTTGGCGTGAAGTGGATATAGTCGGGCGCAGCGAGAGCAGGACGCTCTTTTACCCATGCCAACATCGAATTTTCGCCGCCCATAACGGCGTACATATTCCAAAACGCAGCACCGTTTTTCACTGCTACATCTCGCATTGAATCTACCACCGAAGGCAAAATAGGGTATGTCTGTAATTTACCCTGCACCGTCTTTGACATATCGGCAGGACCAATCAGCATAATTTTTGCGGCAGGTTGAAGTTTTTGAAAATAAACTATCTGTTTTTCAAGAACTTGCATATATTCATGCAAATTCCTCTCGTTGATAACGGGCATCATATTTCCGCCAAATTCAAGCATTATCATCTTAACATTCAGATGATTAATAACAAAAGCCATCGAAGTGGAATCAATTTGTGTGAAAAAGGTCCCCGAACTGCCGCGAATAGGAATATTATCCACATTTACTCCGTAATCGCCATCAAGCGAAACTGCTGTCAATTCAGCGTTGCCCGAAAATGAAAAGGTGCTGTTTTTTACCGAATCGTTGAGTTGGAACATCAACATTTGTGGGGTATTACTTTGATTATCAATAGTTTTTGAGGAAGAATAATTTTTTGTTGAGAGTGTTACCTGAAACCTGCCTGAATTTCTGCCTGCAAAGAGCCTGACAGCAGTCCAACGCTTTGTGTTTTCAAAAGTTCGGCTATAATTACGTGCTGAAAATGAGACAGTTCCGCCACCCGTTACTTGCACTATTTGCCCAAGAGCCCCATATCTGTTATGCCCTGCACCGTTTTTGTGCATACCTGCAATGATAAACCGTTCAATGTTTTCAGTTGCCGTTTGCCCGACTGCCGCAGACGAAATAGGCTGAACCAAAGGAAGTAAGCCTGCTCCCAAACCGCCAAACTGCTCTTGCAGTTTTTGCCTTAAATAACCGGTAATCCTGTCTTCCTCAATTTGCGAATCGCCATAATGCAGTATATGCACTATTGTTGAGTCGTTTTTGCACTTATCCATTGCTAAAAACACTGAATTAAAAAAAGTTACATCGTTATTGGGCAAATAAAATTTTGCAGGATGAGTTGCAAAAAAATTCTTATAAAACCTGACTGTATCCTGAAAAGCCTTATCCTTCGCAGACGAAATAGAATCTTGTGTCTGTTGTATTTTCAAACTCTGTTCGAGCATTGCCATTTTTTCGGATACAGACATACTTTTATCCTTGGCAAATACCTCCTCAAGTGAGGGGAAAAACAGTCTTCTTCCAAAAAACTGAATACCATCTTTTGGAAAACAGACACAAAGTATTGCTAACAGAATTATTACAGAGGCCATAAATATCAAAGTTTTACGTGTTTTCATTTTATTTGTCTCGGGCTTCTTAATCTACAATTCATTTTTACTTTCTCTATAGATTTTCAGTCCTGCACTTCTGAGTTTGCAGGCAGGACAATTGCCGCAGCCGTCTCCTGTAATTCCATTGTAACAGGTAAGTGAAAAGTTTTTTACTATGTCGAATACGCCGAGTTCATCGGCAAGTTGCCATGTCTGAGCCTTGTTGAGCCACATCAGAGGCGTGTGTATGATAAACTGCTCTTCGAGGGCAAGATTAAGTGTTGCGTTCAGGGAACGAATGAAAGTATCCCGACAATCAGGATAACCGCTAAAGTCGGTCTGAGAGACGCCTGTAACAATGTTTTTCGCACCTGATTCTCGTGCATAAACAGCGGCAATACTCAGGAAAAAGAGGTTTCTGCCCTGCACAAATGTGTTAGGCAAACTGTTTGCTGTTTTTTTCTCGTCCATTTTTATATGGATGTCGGTTAATGCATTGTGCGTAAGTTGATTAATAAACGGTATTTGCATCGTTCTCAAATCAATGTTTGCCATTTTTGCTATATTTTTTGCAGCCTGAATTTCTGTTATGTGTCTTTGTCCATAATCGAAACAGATAGCAAACACCTTTTCAAAATTTTTCTTTGCCCAAAAAAGACAGGTTGTTGAGTCCTGTCCGCCACTGAATACTACTAATGCCGAATTTTCTGTCATTCGCTTTTTTTTGCAAAGTTACAAAAAAATACAATCATATTGACACGTTACCTTTGATATGCGGGTACGGGTCATAATTAATCAATTCAAAATCAGAGTATTGAAACGAAAAAATATCTTTTACATCGGGATTGATTTCCATTTGGGGCAATGGACGAGGCTCGCGTGTGAGTTGCAACTGAACCTGTTCCAAATGATTGGTATAGATATGTGCATCGCCCAAAGTATGTACAAAATCGCCGAGTTGCAAGCCGGTAACCTGTGCCATCATTTGCAGCAAAAGGGCATAAGATGCAATGTTGAACGGCACACCGAGAAAAATATCGGCACTGCGTTGATAAAGTTGCAAACTCAATTTTGAATCTACCACGTAAAACTGAAAAAAAACATGGCAAGGCGGCAGTTTCATATTGGGCAAATCGGCTACGTTCCAAGCACTTACGATAATTCGACGGGAGTCGGGATTCTCCTTTATCGCTTCCACCGCCTCGGAAATCTGGTCGATAAAACCGCCTTTGCAGTCATTCCAGTGCCGCCACTGGTAGCCGTAGATATGCCCCAAATCGCCGTTGTCGTCTGCCCATTCATTCCAAATGCGTACACCGTTGTCCTGCAAATATTTTACGTTAGTGTCGCCTTTTAGAAACCACAACAACTCGTAAATAATTGATTTTAAATGCAATTTCTTGGTTGTCAAACACGGAAAACCGTCCTGAAGATTAAACCGCATTTGATGTCCAAAAATACTTATTGTGCCCGTACCTGTGCGGTCTTCCTTTCTTGTGCCTTCCGAAAGTACTCTGTCTAATAGGTTTAGATACTGTTTCATTATGAGTTTAATTCACATTTTATTCATTGCAAATTTACGTGAAAATCTTCAGATTTGCAAGTGCGCGAAATAAAGGCATTATCAATATTTCAACTCTTTGGCAAAAGTCAAACTTTGCCTTCGCAAATGAGAATTTATCTGACGCAAAGTGCCGTTTGAACGCTCTATATATGACGTATTTATCTTATTACTAACACTTTGTGACAGTTTCTGCTCTATTCTTTTTGCATCGCCAAAAACAATTCTTAGCTCCACTTTTTTCATTTTACCATTTTCTCTGGTTTTATGAACAACCGCATAATCAAGGTCATCATCTACCGTTAATTTCTTTTTCTTAGGCAAACGTCCTCGATTACCATTGCGTTCAGGGACTGTTCCTGTCGAAAAATTCTCCTTCAAAACTGTTTCATAATCAACAAGTTCATCGCTTACAAATAATGGCTTATTTTCTATTCGACTCAACAGAATTTGCATATATTTTCTGCAATCTTCCAATTTTCTGTCACCTACTAATGCGCAGATTATCAGGCGACTATCGGGGTCAAGTGCCGTCCAAATCCACTTCGTTCCATAGCCTTGCTCAATCTCGTTTTCGTCTAAAGTTTTTTTAGACGAAAGACCACAATTCGTCCATTTGACACTCGTTAAGACACAGATTTTTAAGCAAATTGCTCATCACAGTTTCGGCATAATTGCCCGCTTTCAATATTACAGAGCCAACTGCATTTTTATCAAAATTCAATAGTCGGGCAGTCGCTCTAACGCCATTGCCTTCTGATACACAGCGTATTATGCTGTAAATCTGTTCCTCTGTATAATGACTGCGAAAAAATATAGTGTTGCGTGTTTCCGAAAAAACACTTTTTACACACTTTACACATAAACATCTGTCTTTCAACACCTTTTACTGTGTATTTACTTACTTTTACAAGATTTCCCTATCCGCGCAAACCATAACATTTACAAGCCTCATTCGGGCAAAAATAATCATTAATTTTTTTCATATTTTTTTGCTGCGAAGGTAATAAAAATATAGCAACTATTGTGATACATTATCAAAATATGAATAATTCAATAACCGAATAACTGATTGCGTTAATCGTATTGTATTTTCAATTATTAAGTTATTCAATTATTCAATTATTTTCTTTTTGAAAGAAATATTCTTAAACACAAAATGTTTATACATTAAGTAGTTCCACGAAAAGCCGACTATTACAGCCACAACAAGTTTTATCACAATAAAAATATCGTCAGAATTTACCTGTCCGAACAACTTTATTAGCCATGGCATTTCCTTTATTCTTTCGGTTAGCAGGAACGTAAAACAGGTATTGAGACTGACGCTGATGAGCCAGACAAAGAAAAATTTTACAAGAATATAACGAAATTTAATGTCTTTTGTCTTAAAAGCCCATCTGTAATTCATGAAGCAGGAGAACAAACCTCCGCATATTTGTCCGGTTACAGTGGCAAAAACATAGGATTTTATTCCGTTGGAAAAAAGATAAATAACTTTGATTTTGAAAATATCAAGAGTTTTTTTCAGCAAAAGAGCTATTGAATTGTCCACCAAAGTTGCCATCTGGGAAGACAGCTGAGACCTTAGAAAGAGGAATATCCCGCCCCTGTTGGCAAAACTGCCATATATTTTTTTCAGTTTACTCATTCTATCCAATAAATAAAAAAACAACTTACAAAAGTAATATTTTTTGGTCGAAAAATGGTTTATAAGTTAAAATAAAAAATTACCTTTGCATAAATAAATAAACAGAAAAAAAACTAACCAAATGGAAGAGAAAAAACAGGATTTTGAATCGTCATTAAAATCACTCGAAACAGAGAATTATATTGATAAAAAGTTTTACCGCCCAATCGGTTACAAGATAGCGATATTGTTGAAAGGTACCGCAATAACACCTAATATTATTACCATAATTTCCATTTTTTTTGGTATTGTTGCGGGTTACCTTTTTTATCCGAATACTTTGTGGATAAATCTTTTGGGGTTTCTCTCGCTGATGTTTGCCAACGTTTTGGACTGTGTTGACGGGCAACTTGCACGGCTTACCGGAACCAAATCTCAAGTCGGCAGGGTTCTTGACGGAGTGGCGGGGGATATTTGGTTTGTTTCGATTTACGTGTTCATTGCTCTGCGGCTCTCTCCTCAGATTGGCGAGTCCTGGTCGTGGATTTTGGCGTCTTTGGCTGGAGCCTCAAACCTCGTGCAAGCCAACATAACGGACTATTACAAAACGCTTCATCTCTATTTTATCAGTCTGAAAAAAGGTGATGAGTTCGACACTGTTGACAGGGTGAAAGAAAGATACAGTCAAATGTCAAACGGGATAAATCGCTGGCTGTATTGGCTTTATTTTTGGTATAGCGTTTTGCAGACTAAAATTACGCCTCAGCTGCAAAAACTTTTGGTGCGGCTAAAAACAAAGTACGGCGAAGATTTTCCCGAAGATGTGCGTACCGAACTCAAACAAAAGAGCCTCGAAGTGATGCCGTATATAAATCTTACTACTTTTAACGGGCGTTCTGTGGCTTTGCTTTTTGCAATTTTGACGGGGCAAATGTGGATTTATCTCCTGTACGAAATAGTTGTGCTTAATATTGTTCTGAAAATAGCAGTGGTAAAGCACGAAAAGTTCTGCAAAAACTTTGATAATAACTGAATAATTGAATAACTGATTACGTTCGTCATCATGGTATTGTGTTTTTAATTATTGGGTTATTGAATTAATCAGTTATTCAGTTATTCAATTATTCGGTTATTTTTAATTAAACTTATAATAAAATTAAAGAAAAGATGGGTTATTTTAAACATGAATCTGCTTATGTAGATGACAATTGCGAGATTGGTGAAGGGACAAAGATTTGGCATTTTTCTCACATAATGTCATACTGTCAGATAGGTGAGAACTGTAATATTGGGCAAAACGTTGTTGTATCTCCCAAGGTTATTTTGGGTAAAAATGTGAAGATACAGAATAATGTTTCGGTTTATACCGGCGTAACTTGCGAGGATGACGTATTTCTTGGTCCTTCGGTTGTTTTTACAAACATAATCAACCCTCGCAGTCAGGTAGACCGAAAACATAAATTCAAGGCTACCCTGCTCAAACGCGGCTGTTCTGTTGGAGCTAATGCTACTATTATTTGCGGCAATCAGATTGGTGAATACGCAATGATAGGTGCCGGGTCGATAGTTACCAAAAACGTTTTGCCTTTTGCTTTGGTTATGGGCAATCCTGCCAAACAAACGGGCTGGGTGAGCCGAAACGGACATCGTTTGTACTTTGACGATGACGGCTTCGCAATATGCCACGAAACAAAGGAACAATACGTCTTAACTAACGGGGTGGTAACACGTGAATAAAAAGAAAGTCTTAACGATATTTCTGTTTTGCCTCTGTTTGAGTGCAAAGGCGCAATTTTCGGTGTCATCAACCAGTCAATATTTGCAGCTTGCGAATGTAACTAACGTTGATGCGGTTTTTCTGTTCAATGGCATTGACCCTTTGACCGAAATCACGTATACCGGTGGCGGAACTACGGAATGGCGGCTTTATGACGGCAGTTTTTATTCCAATCAGGCATCTGTTTCGCCGGATGACGCCACCGGTTATATCGTCAGAGTAAATGGGACGAATGCGTACTGGATTTGGGTGATTGACTGTTCGCTTTATCCTGTTGTTTACGACAATTTGCAGGTTTCTTACAATCAGCCGAATCCCTGTGAAAATCTTATTCTTGAAGCTTCTCTAACGGTGCCGGATTTGGTTTATTATGACAAAAATAATGTTAGAAGAATATTGCCCCGTACTTTTACGCTCAAATATACGGACTATGAGTTTGCCTCGGAGAGTTGGCAGGATAAGCCTGTGTCGAACACATACGAGTATCCTTTTTCTCCTGTTACTTTGCCGGCGCCGAAAAAGGATGTAACTTTTACGCTTTCGGGAGATAATTATGCCGCTGAAATGGGGCTTGCTGCGGACAGTATTCAGGTTGATTATCTGGCTGTGGCGGTGGCGGTACATCCGAAAGGCACTATCGAGGAGCGTGCCGGCATGAACGAATATGAAAGAAGTGATGAAAGCCAAACAGTGTTGAAAGGTTCCGGTCCGCTTGTGATATCTTTTGAGAGCCGGGCAAATGTGCCTGTTGCCGCTTTTTTTGAGTGGATTGTTTATGATGAGGCTACTCCGCAGAGTTATTATCGGTATAATGATGAAAATCTTCGTTATACTTTCAAAAAAACGGGTGATTACATTGCGAAATTGACTGCCAAAAGTGCCGGTGGCTGTGAGGCAATTGATTCGTTGCGGATAAATGTAACCGAATCGCTGTTGGAAGTTCCAAATGCCTTTTCGCCTAATGGAGATGGTATGAATGACGAGTTTAGGGTGGTGTTCAGGTCGATAGCCACGTTTAATATTGCTGTTTATAATCGTTGGGGAAAAGTAGTGTATAAAGGCACAGACCCGTCCAAAGGCTGGAACGGACGAATAAATGGGAAAGAGGCAGCCGCCGGTGGTTATTACTACCTGATAGAAGCAGTCGGAACAGACGGCACTAAATATCATAGAAGAGGACATGTAGCACTGTTCAGGTAGGGAAATAAAATTGCTTGATAATTTCTTCGTCAGGGATAATGATGATGATTTTTTCTCCGTTTATGGCGTAATTGGGATTTTGACACTTGAAAAGCGACCCTGCCAAAGTTGTTGCTTCTTCCGAATTGAGTTTTGAAAAAGACCATTTTGCGTAACTTTTTGACATCTGAATGGCAATTTTTTCATAAATCTCTTTTTCAATAGAATTTTCACCTGTAAAAGCAAGTATGTTGTGCAACAGTTCGGGGATATTCCGTGTTTCTGTAAGCAGGGATGGAATGCCGGAAATCAGATAGAAGTTGTCGTTTTCTTTTTCAAACTCAAAGCCGACAGCGGTTAAATCGGGTAAAATTTCATCGAAGAGTGGTTTTTCTTCTGTTGTGATTGCGAAAGTTTCGGGGAAAAGTACTTTTTGAATTGCGCTTTGTTGCAGTTGCAGTTGCAGGATAATTTTTTCGTAGGTTATCCTCTCTATGGCGCGCTGGCAATCAATAATCATCAAGCCCGACTTGACGGATGTAAGCAGATATTTTTCTTTATAGAGATAGAAGCCTGATAAATTTTCATCTGTCGGAACTGTAATTTGTTGCTGATTATCAGCTTGCCTGTCTGAAACTGAACGTTCATTTTTTTCATAAAGCAATTCCCAATTTTTTATTGAAGAATGCTGATTGGAGTTATGAGAATGCGTATTAAACGGATTATAATCGGGATTATATGATGGTCTGGGCATTTGGGCATTGTTATTTTGCCTGTATGGTGGTATATTAATGTTGCCCTCAGTGTTGAAATCAATTGATGGCGTAAAGTTAAATTTGCCCAAAGACTCCTTGACGCAAGCCATTAGGATAACCCAAATTTCGCGTTCATCTTCAAATTTTATCTCTGTTTTGGTGGGGTGAATATTCACATCAATATTTGCAGGATTGACATCAAAAGAAATAAAGTAGTTAGGTTGAGTATCGGGCTGCAGCATATTTTCGTATGCACTTTGCACAGCTTTGTTCAGGTATGGATGGCGCATAAAACGCCCGTTTACAAAGAAAAATTGATTGGCAGCCTTGCTTGCGGTTTGTGGATTGCCAACGAAGCCTGAGATTTTTACAATAGATGTTTCGGCTGCAACTGCGATGAGTTGATTTGCGTAGTTTTTGTTTTTTTTGCTGAAAATTTGTGTTATTCGTTGTTTAAAATTGCAGGCTGGCAGTTCAAAGAGTTTGTCGGTATCGTTGTAAAGTTCAAAACTTATACCTGCATTTGCTAATGCAACACGTTGAAATTCGACAATTATATTTCTTAGTTCGGTCTCTTCTGATTTCAAAAACTTCCTTCTTGCCGGCACATTGAAAAACAGGTTTTTCACTAAGAAGGTAGTGCCTTCTGCGCATGCAACCGGCTCGTGTTTGATAATGTCAGAGGCAGCCGTTTCGATAAAAGTACCAAAATCGGTGTCTTTCTGCCTTGTTTTCAAATCCACAGCTGCCACAGCTGCAATGGAAGCAAGTGCTTCGCCTCTGAACCCCATTGTTCTGAGGTTGAACAGGTCGTTCGGATGGGAAATTTTTGAAGTTGCGTGCCGTTCAAAAGCCATTCGTGCGTCTGTATGTGACATACCTTTGCCGTTATCAAACACCTGAACGAGGGTTTTGCCTGCATTTTTCACTACTACGCAAATGTTTGTGGCAGTTGCGTCAAGTGCGTTTTCCATTAACTCCTTGACAACTGAGGCAGGGCGTTGAATGACTTCTCCCGCAGCAATTTGATTGGCAACAGAATCGGGTAAAAGATGAATTATATCACTCATTTTATTTTAATATGTTTTTTTAGCGAATAATAAATTTCTATGTCACATCTTGTGTTTTGTTTTTTGTATTCTGCATCAAAACGCAGGTAAACAGAACAAAATAATTTATTCCTTTGTCTAAGGATAACGGCATTTCAATCATCATCACCACAAAAAAGAGAATAAAGAAGGCAAATAAAAGTATGTTTTTTGATTTAACCGACACATAAATCAGATAAACTGAAATAGCTATACTTAGCAATAATCCCACGATTCCTGTTTGCATCAGATCTCCGACAAACTGATTGTGGGGGTTGTGTATGTTGATTTTTGCAAGCGGGTAGCCAACAAGGTTTGCAATTTGTTGCGAATCAAAAAGTTGTACCATTCCTCCGGTACCTGTTCCTAACCAGAAATGATTTTTTATGTAATAAAAGGCGGTGGCATAGTTTTGTATCCTTGTTTCGTCGTGTAGAAAAATTGAAAATTCTTTATTAAAGATTATTGATAATAAAACTGTTAAAAAAATAAATATCATCATATTGATAATAAACAGTTTTTTATTTTTTCTAAAAAATGAAAAGTAAAACATTAGCATAATCAGTCCAAGTACTAACAATCCTGTTCTGCTTTGAGTTATAATTACTATAATGATGCTTGCTGCGGCAAACAGCACCAACTCCAAAATTCCGGGTTTAAATTCAAACTTGTATTGTCTAAATATCAGTCCAAAGCAGAGTAATGTCAGATAAAAGATTGCATTGTAGGTGGGATGTTTGTAGTTTGTCCACCAAAAAACTATGTTATACGGGGCGTAGCAACCGAAATTTGTCTTGCTTGATACGAACCAGTCGCTCAGTTTGAGTCCAAGCATTCGGCTTTCCAAAACCCAACAGCATAGCGAGAGAAAAAGAAAAATCAGGGCAGCACGAAAAAGTACCATTAAAATCAGGTTGATTTCACGCTTTTGGAGGCGAAACAGACAAAAAGCAAGCGGAATAATGATAAATGGTAAATATCTGACAATAAAATGCTTATATCCTGTAAAATCTATTGCCCAAAAATATGAAACAAGATGCCACAAAAAGTAGGTAAAAAAAAGAATATAAATCGTATGAAGTTTGTAAAATTTTCGTTCAAAGGCAAAAAAAACAAGAGTGCAACTTAAAAAAACAATTGTATTGTTTGTTATATATCTCTCTCTGTAGATGAGACTTAACAAAAACATTGCTATGCCAATCAACAATATTTTTCTTGTATACATGATTTGCCTGAAATATTTTGAACAAAGCAAAAAAAGTATTGGCAGAACGGTAACAACTGCCAAAATTGTTTTGTAATATTGTGTCGCAATAAAGTTGTTAAAACCACTCGGCAAGCGAATGCCACAACACAGCACAATCGCAAAAGTCAACATCAGAAATGTCGGCAAAATATACTCTACTTTTATGATTTTTAACCCATTCATAATAATCTTGAGTGTATTCAAACAATATTTCCAAACCTTTCGGGTAATTTCACCACAAGCCTCCAGCAAGCCATAGACGGCTTGTTCATGGCATAAACAGGTCGGATAAGGGTTTGAAAAATTCTTGCTATTGACAACCATTTATCGCCATCTTTTGCCCTCTTTTTTGTGATGAAACTGATTGTCCTTAACCGTTTTTTGATATGTCCTGTCCAGCCTGTGCCTGTTCTGTCTTTGTCATTAAATCTCTGCATAATCATCTTATAATCGACACATCCAAAATGGAAAAGATATAAATTTTCGTCAATTTTAAAATTATGTCCCTTAACCCGATGAAAGCCTGAACCCCAATGCAATGGCTTTGAAATTACGTTGGACTTTGTGTATCTTGACGAGACAAAAGCATAGCTTCTTTGTGCCAAAAACAACTGACTTTCATCTAATTGTGTTTCACAATTCATATTTTGCCCCACATCCAAACCGAGACCTGAAACAGAGGTATTTATCTCTATTTCAGATAAATATTCTGCCAAAGATTTGCCAAGTTTGGTATCTGCTGCCAAAAACTCGTCGGCATCAACTCCGATAACCAAATCGTATGTTTCAAATAACTCTGCTGCTTTTTGCGACAAAAAATCCGACCTTTGTTTATCCGCTTTAATTAACTGTTCTGCAATATGTTTTACACGAATAATATTTGCTTTTCCTGCAAATTGCGGCACAGGTTGGTCTTCTCCGTCCAAATAAACAAAAAGATTTTCCTGCCCAAATTCTTTTCCGTAATATGCCACCCAGCGATTGAGAAAAAATTCATCATTGCGTGCCATTGTAACAACTGCTATTTTTTTCATCTATTCAAAAAAATAATTGTGCAAAGTTAATATTTTTGTTTGATAAATTTAACTAATTGTGCAAATAAATCGGTTCCTGAATGAACTGCAACCTTTCTCAGTGCCTACGGCTTGATTTCAAGACATCGCAATATTACCCCCAAAAATAGCACCTTGAAAAAGTTTTAACCGTTTTTTTCTTCAATTATAACAAAAAAAATGATTAAATTTGCAGATTAAAAGGAATTAATTTTTAACAAAAAAATATAAATATTTATGGCAAAATTCAGAGGAGCAGTAGTGGTTGATACCGAACGCTGCAAAGGGTGCGAACTGTGCGTGGAGGCATGTCCGCAAGATGTTTTGGGTATGTCCCCAAAGGTAAACTCCAAAGGCTACCATTATTCTGATATGGTGGCAGAAGAAAATTGTATCGGCTGTATGGCTTGCGGTTACGTTTGCCCCGATGCTGTGATTTCTGTTTATAAAGTAACTAACGCATAAAAAATTGTGATTATGGAAGATATAAAATTAATGAAAGGAAACGAAGCAATTGCACATGCTGCAATTCGCTGTGGAGCAGATGGTTATTTCGGTTATCCTATCACTCCCCAGTCGGAAGTGATGGAGACATTAATGGACGAAGCCCCCTGGAAAACTACAGGCATGGTTGTTCTTCAAGCAGAGAGCGAAGTTGCTGCCATCAATATGGTGTATGGCGGTGCTGCTTGCGGTAAAAAAGTTATGACATCCTCTTCTTCTCCCGGTATCAGTCTGAAGCAGGAAGGTATTTCATATATTGCGGGTGCTGAATTGCCTTGCCTGATAGTAAACGTTATGCGTGGCGGACCGGGACTTGGTACTATCCAGCCTTCGCAGGCAGATTATTTTCAGACGGTCAAGGGCGGCGGACACGGCGACTATCGCCTGATTACCCTCTCCCCCGCTTCTGTTCAGGAAATGGCTGACTTTGTCGAACTTGGTTTTGAACTCGCTTTCAAATACAACAATCCCTCTATGATTTTGGCTGACGGCATTATCGGACAAATGATGGAAAAAGTTGTGTTGCCTGACTTCAAACCTCGCAGAACAGATGACGAAACCCGCAAACAGTGCCCTTGGGGTACGATGGGAAAAGTTGAAGGAGAACAACGTCATATCATCACATCACTCGCTTTGGAAGCCGATGTAATGGAGGCAACAAACAATCGTTTGCAGGCAAAATACAAGAAGATAGAAGAGGCTGAGGTAAGATTTGAAGAGATTAACTGCGATGACGCCGACTATATTTTTGTTGCATTCGGTTCGGGTGCGAGAATTTGTGCATCTGCAATGGAGGCGGCAAGAGCGGAGGGTATTAAGATTGGTGTTTTGCGTCCTATCACCCTGTGGCCCTTCCCAACAAAAGAAATCGCAAGACTCGCCAAAAAGGTAAAAGGCTTTATGGTAGTAGAATTCAGCGCTGGACAAATGGTTGAAGATGTTCGTCTTGCCGTTAACGGTGCTGTTCCTGTAGAATTTCATGGCAGAATGGGTGGAAACGTGCCTTCTTCCGAAGAAATAATTACAAAGTTTAAAGAAAAATTTAGTATAAAATAAATTATTACGTAATTGACTTTCTTGAGGGGGCAAATTTACATTTGCCCCATTAAGAAAGACAGAATATTAGTTTAAATACTAAATGATATTCCACTTATGACAATACTGTTGATACAAAACAGTTATGAAAAAAAACATTTTATTATTAATACCTTTGCTTTTTACATCCTGCTATTTCTGGGAACCATACGACAAAAAGACCTACTTTGATGTAGAAGGGGAAGGGTACGTTTATTATGAGGATACAGGAATGCCTGCTGAAAGGGCTGAAGTAACAGTTTATAGTGGTGGAGGCAGTGGCTGGGGGCTGGGTCTGCAAATATTCGAATACTGTTATACAAGTCCAACAGGTTATTATAGAGTCAAATTCCTTAAAAGAACAGAGCGTGCGAATATAGTGTATACAAGCATTTTCGCTTTTCATAATATTAATGGATATGATACCTCGGATCAAATTGTTCTCGACATTGAAAAGCCCATACTTATCGCCTCAGGTTTTGACCCCGACGATTTGATAAGGATACATGATGAAGATGACAAAGGGAAAGCATACAAATATCTGTATGATATTGCCAATAAGGCAACTTCTTCATTTCCCGGAGGGCTTCTTGAGCAACTCAGACAAAAGGGGTATGATATAATAATTTATCGTTCGCTAAACAGTACGGAGTCGCTTATAGACAATGGTGAAAATCTCACCAACTTTATTCAAGAAAAAATATTGGATATAAAAACATCAGACGAACCACTTATAGTACTCGGTGCAAGTATGGGAGGCTTGACAGCACGCTATGCCCTTACATATATGGCAAGTAGAGGTATAAGTCATCAGAGAAGGCTGTTTATTTCGATGGACTCGCCTCGAAATGGGGCAAATGTTCCGCTCGGTTTTCAATATATGGTAAAATATCTAAATGATGATCTGGGCAGAAAAATTAAAATGCTGAGCAAAGCCAAGGAAGAAACGTTGGACAGCAGGGCAGCCAGAGAAATGATAATCTATCACTATTCAGCCACAAGCGGACAAACTGCAAAGTGTTCCCCTGAAAGAACCACTTATTTACAAATGCTTGAAAGTATTGGAAACTTTCCCAAAAAGTGTACTGCAATGGCAATCGCTCTGGGAGATGGTAGCGGTGCCTCGCGGGGATTTACAGCAGGCAGTCGACTGATAAACGTAAATCCTACTCCGTTTGATTTAGCCGCTGTGACTGGACCTTTGGACAACGCTCCGGGCAGCGTCAAGGGGTGGCATAATCTGACAGGTTTTGGTTACGGCGGAGTGGCAGAGTTCGTCAATTTCTTCGGGGCAACCAATTTTGACCCTCATTATGATTGCTTTATTCCGTCTTTCAGTACTTTGGGGTTAAAGTTTGCCCCTGATATGAACGTGCAGCTCTATCTTCAAGGAAACCCAAATGTGGGTATGGTACGCAATAATTTATATCGCAACAAAGACCTTACTCTTAGTCCTTTCGATTATCTGTATGCTGAAAAAAATGGCAATCTTGACCATATTTACGACAGCAACGGAAATGGAGTAATGAGTGATGACCTGCTTTCTGCTATGTATTACCTGATTACTGACCGTAGCAGTGGCAGTAGCAGTATTGTGAGTGAAAACAAAATATTATTATTATCTCCCAATCCTGAATATGATAATATAACGGTTGAATACTCGTTATCTGATATGATTGCGTCTGCATTAATTTATATTTACGATAATTTGGGTAATTTGATAAGGCAGGAACCTTTAAATATTGGTGAAAATCAAATAAATATATCCATACGCAGACTTTCATAGGGAAATTATTCAGTGGTTTTGATAACCAATAGTACCCCGTCTGATTTCAAAAGTTTAATAAAAAAAATAAAATACGAATATTAATTAATCATAAAAATAAATTATTATGACGACACAGGAAATAATTAGTCCCGAAAATTTGGTTTACGGAAAGACCAAATTATTAACAGACAATGTTATGCACTACTGTCCTGGCTGTAGCCACGGCGTTGTGCACAAACTCATTGCTGAAGTTATAGATGAGATGGGCATACAGAATACAACTGTCGGAGTTGCTCCCGTTGGTTGTGCTGTTTTTGCCTACAACTACATTGATATTGACTGGCAAGAGGCGGCTCACGGACGCGCCCCTGCGGTTGCCACAGCTATCAAGCGTCTTTTGCCGGAACATTTTGTGTTCACCTATCAGGGAGACGGCGACTTGGCAGCCATTGGTACGGCAGAAACCATTCACGCCTGCAATCGTGGCGAAAATATCGCTATTTTCTTCATCAACAACGCTATCTATGGTATGACGGGTGGACAGATGGCTCCTACCACTCTGGAAGGAATGAAAACCGCAACCTGCCCCGCAGGACGCGAGCACGAACTGAACGGTTATCCCCTGAAGATAGGCAACTTGCTTGCAGAACTTGACGGCACTTGCTACGTAACACGTCAAAGTGTTGAAAAACTCGCTGCTGTGGTTAAGGCAAAAAGGGCTATCCGTAAAGCGTTTGAAAACTGCCGAGAGAAAAAAGGAACATCGGTTGTTGAGATTGTATCTACTTGCAGTTCAGGGTGGAAACTCACTCCTCACAAATCAAACTTGTGGATGCAAGAGAATATGTTAGCAAAATATCCGCTTGGTGATTTGAAAAATGTTTAATCCTTAAATTGATTTATTAAGTATGAAAAAAGAGATAATTATAGCAGGTTTTGGAGGACAGGGAGTTCTGTCTATGGGTAAAATTCTGGCTTATGCCGGACTTTTGGAGAACAAGGAAGTAACTTGGATGCCAGCTTACGGACCGGAACAGAGAGGCGGCACAGCCAACGTAACGGTTATTCTCAGCGACCAAAAAATTTCTTCACCCATGTTGAAGTTTTTTGACATCGCAATAGTGTTGAACCAGCCCTCAATGGATAAGTTCGAAAACAGTGTCAAACCCGGAGGTATCCTCATTTATGACAGCAACGGTATGACACGCAAGCCTGCCAGAAAAGATATTTCGGTTTACTGCACAAACGCCACCGACAAGGCATCGGAAATGGGTGCTCAGAAAACATTCAATATGTTCGTCTTGGGCGGATTGCTCAAAATTGACCCCATGGTGTCGATAGACAAGGTAATGCTCGGCTTGAAAAAATCATTGCCCGAACGTCATCACAAACTTCTTCCTGCAAACGAAGAGGCAATGAAAATCGGTATGGAAATTATCCAAAAGGAAAATTAAATTTTTATAAAAAAGACTGTCATGAGGCAGTCTTTTTTTGTTACACTTCATGCAGTTAAATCCTCCTGACTTCGACAGTCAAAGTCAGGTGCGAGGCTTTGCCAAACGTGCCGGCAGTAATGTCCCTGAACACTTTCTGACTCACTGGGAAACCGTCTAATACCTTGTTGTAGCCCACATTGTCAAACAAATCGCCGTAAATATCGTGGAAGCCGGTCACAATACGCCTCTCCTCACGCAAACTGCGCAAATTGACCATCAACGGCATTTCTTCCTCTTTTTGCCTCAGACGGCTTTCAATGGATAAATCTGCCAACTGCTTGGTATCAAACAGTTTAGGCGTACGTTCCTGTTCTATGCTTTCTTTGATATATTCGGCAAGTTTGGTGTGATGTTCAACTTCCTGCTCGTCTTTTGC
>JAITNR010000131.1 GCA_031290375.1 Prevotellaceae bacterium
AAAACACCGAAGTTTAGTGCCTTATCAATTACTCGAAAATTAAAAAGTGTAGTGGCTCGCTGTTTTGGTAAGTCATTGAATGATATTGCTTTGTGATTTTTGACCGTCGAAGTCAGGAGGTTATGTTCGTTGCCATTGCCGTCGCCATATTCAAAGATACAGTTGTTGAATATGTGTCCGCCTGTCCGCCAAATCTCGATGCTGTCCCAATAAGACGCAGAGCCGGGCATCCGTGTGAATATTACCGATTTTTCGGGCGTGCCATTAACAATCAAAACGCCCTCCGCTTCCTTCAAGAATATTCCATTACTGGCAGCAAAATAAATACATAAATGAATATCGTATATTTAACCTGAAAAGCAACAAGAGTGTCGTCATTGCAGGCTTGACCCGCAATCTCATTTTATCATAATTTTTATATAGTCCATTTTTAATATCACTTTGGATTATATAGGCAAACAATGCATTCATGCACTCAATCAGTATCCGTTCAAGAAGTCATTGTTGCCGAGCAAAATCGTCAGAAGTTACCTTTTCCAGAACGCCGGAGTAAAAATGAGCAATACGGTAAAAAACTCCAACCGTCCGACTAACATTGCAAAGGAAATGAACCATTTGGCAAAGTCAGACAATACCGAATAGTTGTCAATAGGTCCAAGCTTGCCAAGACCAGGTCCCACATTGCCAAGGCACGACACCATTGCGCTAATCGACTCTTCAAAGCCTAAGCCGGAAAAACACAGAATTGCCGAACCCACAAGCGATAGAATTACGTAAAGCAAAAGGAATGCCAAAAGTCGCGTAATAATATCTTCCTTGATGCTCTGTCCATTGTAACGCACAGGAAAAACAGCGTTAGGATGAACAATTCGTTTAAATTCATAATAACAATATTTAAACACCAAAAGTACACGTATAACCTTCACCCCACCAGATGTAGAACCAGCCGAACCACCTATAAACGTAAGCAGCAACAACAAAAAGGCAACGGAGTGCCAATCGGAATAGTCAACAGCATAAAATCCCGTTGTGGTCATTAGCGAACTGACCGTGAACATACAACCCCTCAGAGTGTCGCCGATACTCCAAAGAGAAAGATTTGTGATGTCCATACGGTTAAGGGTAATTATTATCGTTGCTACCATTATGATTATCAAATATGTACGCAATTCTTCATCTTTGAAAAATTTTCTGAATTTGCCCTTTAAAAGATAATAATAGACCGAAAAATTAATGCCTGAACTAATCATTAACACTATGATGATCCACTCGACAGACGGCGAATTCCAGAAATTGATACTTGCGTTTTTGGTGGAAAATCCACCTGTGGAAACCGTTGCAAGTGAATGACATACAGCATCAAATAGCGACATTCCTGCAAAATACAGTGCCGTAGCTCCTGCCAAAGTAAGACCCAAATATATGGATAACAATCTTTTTGCTGTTCCGCTGATTTTTGGGTGAATTTTTTCCTTGCTTAACCCCGTAACCTCAGCAGAGTATATTTGCGAGCCATTAAAACCAAAAATGGGCAGTACAGCCATTGTGATAACAATAATTCCAAGTCCTCCAATCCAGTGTGTGATGCTACGCCAGAAAAGCAAACTTTTGGGCAGCACTTCAATGTCTTGAAGAATTGAAGCACCTGTGGTGGTAAAACCTGACATTGTTTCAAAGAAGGCATCCGTGAAAGAGGGAATTGAGCCACTAAGCCAATAGGGCTGCATGCCGATGAACGAGAAAATAATCCACGTAATCATAACAACCACAGAGCCTTCACGCTTGCTGACGAAAGTTGAAGCGTTTTTGCCAACCAGCATTCCTGTTGTCCCCAAAAACACAGCTACGGCAAACGCCAAGCCGAAATACAGTGATGTACTTTCTCTGTAATAGAGTGCCACCGCACCGCAAAACAAAAAAAAGATACTTTCTACCAAGAGCAGTCCACCCAACAGTCTGGCAACGATGGCATAGTTAAAGCCTTTGGAGTATGTTATGTTCATTTTTAATTACAAATTTATTTAACCAAACATTTGATTTTTCACAAAAGCATTTACTTCATGTCTTGGTTCTACTGTTTGAATAAATTCAGTTTTTCCAACGCAAATTTCAATCGTTTCAACGTTTCGTTTTTGCCTAAAATTTTTGTGACAACAAACATCTGCGGACCTTTCATCTCGCCTACCAATGTGAGGCGAAACGGGTTCATAACAGAACCGAGATTGCAGACTTTTTGTTCACACCATTGCTTTACCGTTTCTTCTGTAAGATATTCATTATCAAAATTTTCCATACTTTCCAAAACAGGAATAAGTTCAGTCAAAAGTTGAGAAGTTTCCTCTTTCCAACGCTTTTTGACATCATTTTCATTGAAATCTTGCGGAGCAACAAAAAAGAATAACAGCAAATCAAACAAATCCTTTGGAAAAGTTGCCCTTTCTTTTACTGCATCTATTGCCTCAAGCAATTTGTTTTTGTCAAAATCAATATTTTTTTCTTTAAAAACAGGTATCAAATACTTTGCCAAATTTTCGCTATTACGAACTTGTAAGTATTTGTGATTAAACCATTTTCCCTTTTCAAAGTCGAATTTAGCCCCCGATTTGGAACATCTTTCCAATGAAAAAATTTGAATTAATTCCTCCATTGAAAAAATTTCCTGCTCTGTTCCCGAATTCCAGCCCAGTAGAGCCAAAAAATTAATCACAGCCTCAGGGAAATAGCCTGCCTCTCGGTATCCTGACGATTTTTCGCCTGTTTTTTCGTCAATCCAGTCAAGCGGAAAAACAGGAAAACCGAGCCTGTCGCCGTCTCTTTTACTGAGTTTGCCTTTACCGTCTGGCTTTAGCAGCAACGGCAAATGTGCAAACCGCGGCATTGTGTTTTCCCAACCAAATGCACGATAAAGCAGCACGTGTAGCGGTGCAGACGGCAGCCACTCCTCACCACGAATGACGTGAGTAATTTCCATCAAATGGTCATCAACAATATTTGCCAAATGATATGTAGGTAGTCCGTCAAATGATTTGTAAAGCACCTTATCATCTAATATTGAAGAGTTTATATGCACCTCACCACGAATTAAATCGTTTACAACAATATCTTCATTAGGTTCAATTTTTACTCTTACAACATATTTTTCACCCGTTGCAATCCGCTTTTCAACCTCCTCTTTTGAAAGCGTAAGCGAATTGAGCATAGCTATTCTTGTTGAGGCATCATATTGAAAATTAGCAATTTGAGTATGTTTTTCTTCCAAATTTTCGGGCGAGTCAAAAGCAATGTAGGCTTTGCCTGTGTCAAGCAGTTGATTTACATAACTTTTATAAATTTCCTTTCGCTCACTTTGACGGTAAGGCGCAAAATTGCCTCCAAAAGATACACCCTCGTCAAACTTGATATTCAACCAGTTAAGTGCCTCAATTATGTACTTTTCCGCATTGGGAACGTAACGGTTGGTATCGGTGTCCTCAATTCTCAACACCATATCGCCTCCGTTTCGTTTGGCAAAAAGGTAGTTGTAGAGGGCTGTGCGTACCCCTCCTATATGTAAAGCCCCTGTTGGCGAAGGAGCGAATCTGACTCTTATCTTTCTGTCTGTGTGCATATTTTTACAAGTTTATGTTCATGGTTTAATACCAAAATGGAGTAAAATAAGTCCGTTACACAAAAGTTATTTTCGTCATTGCCGGCTTGACCCGCAATCTCATTTTATCAATTTTTATACAGTCCATTTTTAATATCACTTTGGTATAAAGTTTGAAATTCGGTAATTTTTTAACAGACTAAAAATTATTGGATTTCAGAAGAAATAATAAGAAGATGTTCAGATTATACATTCATCCAACAATCCATGCCTGCTTTCTTTTATCTATTTTAAATAACTATTTTTCCCAATAAATTTTTCATACTGACCGCCTCATTTACAATAGCATATAAATCGCCGATTTTTAGTCTTTCCTGCTGCATTGTGTCGCGGTGGCGTATGGTAACCGTATCATCTTCAAGTGTTTGATGGTCTATTGTAACGCAAAACGGCGTACCAATAGCGTCCTGACGCCGATAACGCTTACCTACTGAATCCTTTTCGTCATAAACAACTTTGAAATCAAATTTCAACAATTTTACCACCTCTTCTGCTTTTTGAGGTAATCCGTCTTTTTTAACAAGCGGAAACACAGCCACTTTCACAGGTGAAAGTTCAAAGGGCAGATGCAGCACCACACGAGAATCGCCTCCCTCCAATTGCTGTTCTTCATAAGAGGCAGCCATTATTGAGAGGAACGTTCTATCAACACCAATCGAGGTTTCAACCACATAAGGCGTATAAGATTCGTTCAATTCAGGGTCGAAATATTTGATGTTTTTCCCTGAATATTTTTCATGCTGAACAAGGTCAAAGTCCGTACGCGAATGTATTCCTTCTACTTCCTTGAAACCGAAAGGCATCTCAAATTCAATATCGGTAGCGGCATTGGCATAATGTGCAAGTTTGTCGTGGTCATGAAAGCGATATTTATGGTCACCCAAACCAAATGCTTTATGCCATTTGAGCCTGAAATTTTTCCAAAACTTAAACCATTCCATCTCCTCACCGGGACGTACAAAAAACTGCATTTCCATCTGTTCAAATTCACGCATACGAAAAATAAATTGCCTCGCAACTATTTCATTTCTAAATGCTTTACCGATTTGTGCAATGCCAAACGGAATTTTCATTCTACCCGTTTTCTGTACATTAAGGAAGTTTACAAAAATACCCTGAGCCGTTTCGGGACGCAGATAAATTTTTGTCGCTCCATCAGAAGTAGAGCCTATCTCGGTGGCAAACATAAGGTTAAACTGCCGCACGTCCGTCCAGTTTTTAGTTCCCGAAATAGGACAAACCACTTCGTAATCGACAATTATCTGTTTTAGTTCTATCAAATCATTATCATTCAATGCTTTGACAAATCTACTGTGGATTTCGTTTCTCTTTTGTGCATTTTCCAAAATACGCGGATTTGTTTCTCGGAAAAGTTTTTCGTCAAACGATTCTCCAAAACGTTTTTTAGCCTTATCTACCTCTTTTTCAATTTTTTCTTCATATTTTGCCATCAAATCCTCAATCAGTACATCCGCACGGTATCGTTTTTTGCTGTCGCGATTGTCTATAAGCGGGTCGTTAAAGGCATCTACGTGTCCCGAAGCCTTCCACGTGGTTGGGTGCATAAAAATTGCCGCATCAATGCCCACAACATTGTCGTTGAGCATAGTCATAGCCTCCCACCAATAGCGTTTGATGTTGTTTTTCAGTTCCACGCCGTTTTGTCCGTAGTCATACACCGCTCCGAGTCCGTCATAAATCCCGGACGAGGGGAACACAAAGCCGTACTCTTTGCAGTGGGCTACCAATTTCTTAAAAACATCTTCCTGTGTCATTAATTTCAGTTAAAAGTTAAAAATTATTTTCCAAAAATAATATAATTTAAGGTACAAAATTAATATTTTTTCAGCACAAATTGAATATTCTTTTTTATTCACCGTATCACATGTTAATTCTGTCAAAATCTCTTTCCTTCAAAATCCTCTATTGCCTTTCGCCATTCGTTAGAGATTGATATTGAGGTCTGTGTTTCAAAATCGAACCCGACCATAACGGTTTTACACACACACTTGGCTTTCTTTGTGCTTTTTTCTGTAATCTGTTGATACAGAGTAAAACTCTTGTTGCCAATTTCCGAAACTGTTGTCTGCACCTCAATCTCGTCAGACAAGAAAACAGGAGCAAGAAAATCAACTTCTGCGTGAACTACCACTATATCAATGTCTTGCGTATTCAATTTTTTGCCTCTAACAACTTTGAAATATTCACTTTTTCCCAAATCGTAGAAAGAAAAATAGACCGAATTGTTAATATGTCCCAGAGAGTCTGCATCGTTAAATCGCAGTTGTACTGGTACTGAATGATTAAATTTTATATTCACTTTGTAAAAATTACAGGATTCTCATTCTCAATTTTCAATTAATAAACTCTTTTCCTTTCAAAATCACTCTGTCAATTATATTTTCGGTGTAGGCGTAAGGAATATACTCTATCGAAGGTATATTTTTGGTAATAAATAGATTAGCAACTTTTCCAATAGTGATTGAGCCGTGAGTCTGGCTAAGCCCCATTGCGTATGCTCCGTTGATGGTGGCGGCGTTAATCGCTTGTGCGGGCGTTAATCTCATTTTGATACAGGCGAGTGAGAGTGCCATTTTCATATTGCCCGAAGGGGTTGTGCCCGGATTGTAGTCGGTTGCTAAGGCAACGCTTAATCCGCTGTTAATCATATCTTTAAGCGGCGCAAAAGACAAATTCAAAAAAAATGAACAGCCCGGTAAACCTGTGGGCATTGTTTGGGAATTTTTGAGAGCGGCTATCTCGTTTTCACCGCTGTTTTCAAGATGGTCAACCGACAAAGCGTTGTATTTTACACCAACCTGTACGCCACCCGAAAAATCAAGTTCGTTTGCGTGTATTTTGCCCCTCAAACCATATTTTTGTCCCACTTGGAGGATTTTTGCAGTCTGCTCGACGGTAAAAAAGCCTTTGTCACAGAACACATCAATAAAGTCGGCAAGATTTTCTTCAGCGATTTCAGGTATCATTTTTTGGCAAACCAAATTGACGTACTCGTCCTGTTTCCCCTTGTATTCAGGCGGCACAGCGTGTGCGCCAAGAAAAGTGGCTTTGATAGCTACATCCGTTGTTTGCTTGAGTTGCCTAATCACACGCAATATTTTGATTTCGTCTTCGATATTTAGCCCGTAGCCACTTTTGATTTCCAAGGCACCTGTACCAAAACCGATAACCTGTTTGAGCCTGCTAAGTGCCTGATTATAAAGTTCTTCTTCCGAAGTTTGATGAAGCAATTTTACCGAATTGAGGATGCCGCCACCACGTTTGGCAATCTCTTCATAAGTCAATCCGTTGATTTTGTCAAGAAATTCACTCTCACGACTGCCCGCATACACAATATGAGAGTGAGAATCACAAAAAGCAGGGAAAACCATTTTGTCTGTTGCATCTATTTGGTTTTCAATATCTTTATGGCAATCTTCCATTTGTCCAAATTCTTTTATCAAACCATCATCAATCAATATATAACCATTATCAATGACATTTAAAGTGTTCATTTCCTCGCCACAAAGACGCGGTTTGTCTTCCTGTAAAATTCCGACTATTTTTTTTATATTTGTTATTAACAGCATAAATACTCAATTAGCACTATAATTTGACGAGTGGTGCAAACCACAACTACAATCATGGTTTATTGATAAAATCCAATTGTAACTTTATGCAAAGTTACACATTTTTTGGTTCAATGAACAAAGAAAATTAATAAGGCTAAATTTTTTTTTGAGTTGCTATTGTTTTTGACATCCCCCTCTAAATAAGTCCCTAAAAAACAGGGGATTGCGGGTCAAGCCCGCAATGACGAACGTTTTTAGGATGTTATACGGATAATCATTAAAAATTACGATAAAAAAATCGGCAAATCCCTTCCAAGATTGTCCGATTTTCGAGGAATATTAAGGATTTAGTCTGCAACACAACGCACACTCAACCCGCTCGCTCTCTGCCCGCTTTCACGCGGATATATGGACGTAGTGTCGAAGTACAGGTAGTACGAGATTTCCAGATTCACCGTACTGCTCCAGTAGCTGCCGAAGCTGCCTACGCCGAGAAAGGCACCATTTTCGTCGCGCCGCCCCCCAGCTGCGGGCAAGAAAAGCAAAGGAACAGGGGCAGCCACATCGTATAGGGGCTTAGTACCGTTTGCATTGTAATCTGCATCGGCATTATCCCATTCAGTTTTGTCATAAAGAGCGTAACCGCCAACTTTGAGGCTCGAAGTGGCGGCAGACCAGCTGGAAGCATCGGGCAAACCATTGGCAACAGTAACCCAAACCAAATTCGGATTCCTTGTTGGAACTGTAGCCGTACCAGCACCGACAGTTGTAACAACACTATTGTTATTTGAAGAAGTATAGAAATAACCATCTGCAGTACTTGGGTCGCAATAATCACCGAGAGTTTCCCATTCGTCCTGAGTAGGAACGCGCCAGCCTGCAGGACAAGGGTCATAATCAGTTCTTTTAGGTTGTTGGTAATATCTGGTAGCAGCAGGGTTAGGGCTGATTACGCTGGTATATGGATTCCCGCCGTCGTCTATGTAAGTAAAATCAACACCCGGAGTACCTGATGAAGGCTCAGTTGTACCGTATGTAATAACGCCGCTACTGATATCTTTCGTAGGATAGGAGTAAATGACTCTACCGTTACCCCAGAAGTCAGAAAAGGACGATGCCACCTTTTGCCAGTCCCAAGGGTGGGTGTTATTCTTAATGAACTGGTCTTTAAGGGTTGAATTTATTATTTGTCCTGTGCCGTCCCCATTGGAATAGACATCGTTGCCGAGTTGATATGCATAAACTGATGATACGGTGGAATTGCGTTTCTCGTGTCCGTCTGTTTGACGTCCCCATTGATACAAATCTCCGTAAACAGTAGCGTCAGTAAAGTCTACGCCGCCGCCGTTCGCCGCCTTATCCGCAAGCCATTTCATTTGTCCTTTTGGAGTAGTCAAGTCGTAAGTTGTCGTTCCGATAGTAGCAGAAGTAGCAGCGCCCAAGTTGTAAGTCATCCAGGTAACAGGTTTGGGGTCGGAACCCGGACAACCGGGAGTCTTGGGAAAGTCAACAGAGGGTATTACAACTCCGCAGATGCCTGCGTCAATCCAATCGCTGCCATTCCAGTACTGTACGCAATTGCGAGTACTGTTGTAAATTGTAAGCCCGCGTGCCAAATCCTTTGTGGCAGCGGCAGAACCTTCTATCTGCGTTTGAAGAGCATTGCGCTGATTTTCTTTCAGTTGCGGCAGCCGCAAGCCTCTTGTGCTGTTGCTGATCAGTTCCAGCACAGAAAAACTCTGTGGCGGCTGGTCAGCACCGATTGTTACCTGCGACATTGCTCCTTGCGGCATCGTCGCCATCACTGCAATAAGCAGTGTGAAAAATAAAACTTTTGTTGTTTTCATTTGAATAATATTTTGTTAGTTAATAAATATTTTGTTTGAATAATTTTTAATATTGAATTGCTTTGTTCCGCTCGCAATGACGAAAATGGATGTTGTTCTTAGATTATTCATTATTAATTGTTCATTGTTAATTAATAAAAAATCCCTGAAAGAAGTATTATTTCTTTCAAGAATTGCGATAAATTTTCCCGAATTTCCTGTGGAAAAATTTCTTAAACTTTCTTGTGTATTTAACTGATTTTTATTATACTTCGCGCGCGCGTATAATAATAGTGTGTAGGTGAGCTCATGTGTGTGTGTGTGTGTGTGTGTGTGTGTGTGTGTGTGTGTGTAACAATATTTTCCATATTACCAAACATTTCAGTCATAAAAAATGTTAAAACATTTTTATTTGCCGAATAACTAATGGCTGATAGCAAGTAAAGTAACATGTGTTGAGTTAATTGTTAATAAAAATTTACATGAGTTCAAAATCGGCTGCAAAGGTAGATATAATTTTTGGATTGTGCAAATTTATTTTTTTACAAAATTTCAGAATTTTCAGAATTCACATATTTGGGTCTGTAAATTGTGAGAATTGTGTTAATTTTGTAAAATGTATTCCGGATTGCTTTGTTCTTCGCAATGAGGCACTATGGGCTAAAAAATGCTGTTATCATTGCCGATAGCGGATTATTATCAAAGAAAAATATCGAATTTACAGAAGCCTCCGGCTATAAATATATTTTGGGAGCAAGATTGAAAAAATTACCTCAAAAATGGCAAAAGATAATAAATGTAGTGGCTCACTGTTTTTGTAAGTCATTGAATAACATTACTTTGCAATTTTTGACCGTCGAAGTCAGAGGAATATCTGGGCAATGAATAATGAATACGTTCTCTGCAGACTTATTTTATTTCATTTTGGCATAACTCTTAATCAGGAGCAAACAACGAATCAGTTGTGTAAATATTAATAGACGGTGACGAGTGAAGAAAAACATTAGCTTTTCAACCGGCTTCAAAAAATCTTTATTTCTTAATATATTTTCTTCATAAACATCTCGAAATTGATAAAAAAAGGGAGATTTATAATATATAGGATTACAAAAAAATTCGACATCAAAACTTAATTTCAATTTTATAAAATCAAAATAATATTTTTCAAAGATACCGTTTCTCTTCAAATAAAATCGCAACAACTCAAAAAATGTTTCTATATTGCCAAAATGTGTTTCCCCTATTTTTTTTGTTAATGAATCTTGATTTCTAACATAGTGATAAAACGCTTTATCAACCCTAACAATCCTTTTGGCGACATAATAAATTCTTATCATTACATGTCTGTCTTCCAGAATATTCAAACCATCAGGTACTCTATTGTCATTTTGCTCGTAAAATTCTCGTTTAACCAATTTATTTACAAGATTTTGTATGCAAATCTCCGTTAAATAATAGCGGAAATTTTCTGCTTGATTTGATGCTACTATATCATATTTTCTGATTGTTTTACCTTTATCTTCTATAAAAATATCAGATGTTACAACATCTGCATTTTCCTCAATTGCCTTTTTGTACATCGTTTCAATCATATCTTTTTCAATCCAATCATCGCTATCAACGACTTGAATATACTGACCAGACGAATTGTCTATCGCCGTGTTTCGTGTCGTAGCCAAACCGTGATTTTTTTTGTGATGAATAATTTTTACATTCTGCTTTCGATGTGGGTACTGCTCTATAACTTTTTGCAGTTTTTCAATGCTGTCGTCCGGCGTACAATCATTTATAAAAACGTACTCAATGTCGTCAAAAGTCTGCTGAAACAGGCTGTGAGCACAGCGTTCAATATATTTTGAAACATTGTAAACGGGAACTAATATTGAGACTTTTGGTATCATACTATTATTTTTCTATAACAGTATTTAATATTGAGATGAAACAACCAGATACAATCGGTTGATTATCAACATCAAATCGAAGAATACGAATTTCGAGTTTACGTTTTGTTCTATATGGGCTGCTGCTATGGCAAACTCGTTCATCAGGGCTTCTACGTTGTTTTCGGTAATGATTTTGCAAAAATTTTCGGCAAAATCCTGCTCAGCCTTATTCATATAGGATAAATCGTTATTTTTCAGCCGATAGATGTAACTCTCCCGAATTTCTCGCTGTGCATTTTGAAGAAAAGCAATTTGTGAACTGCGGCTCAAATCTGCCAACTCCTTTAAAATGATTTGAAGTTCAATAAATGATTTCTTCAAGTTCCAACAGTTTCTCATCATTCGTACAAACAGTTCAAAATAATATTGTTGTGTCTCATTTCTGTTGATGTTTTTCAACAACTTACTCCAACTTCCCATTGAATTTTTTATGTAAAAATCACTATCTTCGCTATCCAATCCCCTTTTTATCAATTCTTTATGTAAAAATTCATTTGCTATTGGCGGAAATTCTGTTTGTTGGGTACGGGAACGGATTGTGGTTAAAAGTTTTTCGGGTTGATCGGAAATCAAAATAAAAACAGTCTGTCCCATAGGCTCTTCCAGAATTTTAAGCACTTTGTTGGCAAAGGCTTCGTGCATTTTTTCGGCACACCAGATTATCATTATTTTATAGTCAGCCTCAAAAGATTTCAGGTTCAGTTTTTTTACAACTTCCTCGCCCTCTCTGGTGTAAATAATTGGTACTGTGTTTTCTTTTTTGATAACACTGTACCAATCCTCAAAGTCTAAGTATGGATTTTCCAGCAAAGCGGCACGAAAATTAGGCAGATAATCATCGCAGGTAGAGGTTTTGTCTGATGATTTTTCCACATTTATAATGGGAAATACAAAATGCACATCGGGGTGAAAAAGTTTTGCATTTTTAAGACAAGCGGGGCAAACACCGCACGCATCTTCTTGCGACCGATTTTCACAACATATATACTGAGCATACGCCAACGCCGTCGGCAAGCACCCTACGCCTGCATTGCCGCAAAAGAGTTGCGCGTGGGCTATTCGTCCCTCACTAACACCATTAATCAATCGCTTTTTTATTTGAGTTTGTCCTATTATATCTCTGAAAAACATTTTTCGATTTTTTTTGTTACAAAGTTAATCTTTTTTTTGTAAAGTTTTTTTCATTAACGGTGAACGGTGAGCCAATAATGGAAAAGTGCCGTATTCGAATAATGCAATTACGAGTTGTAATTGGATACGTCCGTAAGTTTCACTTCCGGTTATTAAGATTTTGTCCTACGAACAAAAATGCAATTATCACGCAAAGTCCGCATTTTTTCATTATTCTTTCTTTTTGCTCGTAGAGCAAAAAGAAACTGCAAAAATAATACCTTTATCTCTATAAAATAAAAGTTTCTGGCGACATCAACCGGCTAAAGCTATTCATTTTCTCTTCACTCCAAAAAACATTGCATAAAAGATCGGGAGCAGTATCAGCGTTATGACAGTACCAACAAGCAAGCCGCCTATAAGTACTACTGCAAGTGGTTTGAACATCGGGTCGGTGAGCAGCGGCACAACTCCGAGAATAGTTGCGGTGGAGGTCATCATAATTGCCCTGAGACGCGAAATAGTGGCATTAATAACGGCATCATAACGGTTTTTGCCAAGTCCTTCCTGAATGTCAATCTCGTCAATCAATACCACCGAATTTCTGATTAACATACCAGCCATACCAATCATACCCACTATTGCTACAAACGAAAACGGTTGAGAAAAAAGCAGCAAGCCCGGCACAATGCCGATAAAGGCAAACGGCAAGCAGATGATTACGATAACCGTTTTTTTGATGTCATTAAAAAGCAGTATCAGCAGCAACACAATCACAATTGCGGTAAGCGGCAACAGCTTTAATATGTTTTTCAACGCCAAAGCCATCAATTGATATTCGCCACGCCAGCACATAGAGTATCCCTGTGGCAGTTTTATCCCGTTAATCTGTGTTTTTATGGCATTTTTCACATCTTCGGCACTTGAGGAAACTATCGGCTCGCATTGAGCCTGAATTGTACGGTAGAAATTGGTTCTGTTAATCACCGACTCCTCCCAGTCAAGCCTGATATTGTTGCTGATTTGACTCAGGGGAACAGGCGAAATGAGTTTTTTTTGCAAATCGCTCTCGGTACTTGAACCGACAACCACATTGGTAATGTCTTTCTTGCCGATTGCCCTGAAATTGGGTACAAGATTCCAAACGGGCAGATTGTTTAAGTCCTTAATGCGCGAGCCGTCTTCGTTCCTGATTTTCAAGTTAATGGGCATAGTAGAATTTTCGCCTATAAAAGTTCCTATGGGTAGCCCGTCCGTTGCAGCGAGCAGTGCGTTGGAGGCATCTGTACGCATTGTACCTGTTTTTAAGGCAACAGGATTGGAATAATCAACCTTTAAAACCTTAACAGGCTCGTCCAAATCGGAGGAAATAGTGTGTGCATTTACCAATTTACAAGCCCTCATTATTTCTTCTGCCTGCCGTTCAAGGTCTCTCAGAACTTTGGGGTCTTCACCCGAAAATTCTACTTCAACCGTGTGCGAAGTCAATATAGAAAGATTGTAAAGCCTGAAACGCGTATAGGCATCAGGATAATTTTCATAAAAATATTCTTCTATTTGCCCACGAAGTTTTTGCATTGTTTTATAATCCTTGAAATCAACTATAAATTCGGCATAGTTGTCGCCTACCTGATTGACACTACGCACAAGACAATACCGCAGAGGTGTCATTCCGTGAGCTGCCGCAACATTTCTTACTCCGTCAATTTTCAGCAAATCATCTGATATTTTTTGCATGTCGGAAACCGTTCTTTCTACGCTTATGTTCTTTGGCAAGGTGTATTCGATGTACGCCTGATCATAAAGGAAATCGGGGAAGAAAGTCCGTTTTATTTTAAAAAATCCCCAAAAGGCAACAAGCAGAAGCAGAAGCATTGCAGAGATAGTAGCAATTTTGTGCTGCATACATTTATTGAGGATTTTTCTCAGACCGATAAAGAATTTTCCCGTGAAGGGCATTTCTTTTTTGTTCCGATAATACCTGAAATTGAGGGTAGATGCCGCAAAAATAGGCACTTGCGTTAATGAAACAAACCAGCTTACGCCCAAAGCGATGCAAAGCACCAAAAACAGGTCGCCTATATACGTTGCGGCAGTGTCTTTGGACAGATAGACAGGCAAAAAGGATACGATAGCAATGGTAGTGCCGCACAGCAAAGGCATTGCTGTCTTTTTGGGTGCGTGAAAAAGTGCCGTTTTGAGCGGCTTTTTCTGTTGCAAAGCAACTGTAATACTGTCCATTACCACTATTGAATCATCAACGAGCATTCCCAAAGCCAGTATCAGAGCCGAAAGCGAAATTCTTTGCAAATCGCCCCCCAAAAACATCAGAAGAGGGAAAACCGCTGCTACAATTATTATCAGTGAAGCGCAGACAATCAGTCCGCTTTTGAAACTCATCACCAGCATCAAGACCACCATCACTATCACAACCGCAATAAGCAAATCCCTCATAAAGTGCGAAATAGCCCTGTTTACCTTGTCAGGCTGGAAAAATATTTTCTCCACATTCACACCCAGCGGAATGGTCTCCATTATTTCGTCCATCTTTTGATTGACACTTTTACCTACATCAAGCACATTCACGTCCGATTCTGCCGAGATGCCGAAAGCCAGAGCGGGACTGCCGTTGTACATAAAAGCAAAACGAGCTGTTTCTTGCTGTTTGGCAGACACATTGGCAATGTCGCTCAATCTGAACTGGTCGTTCTCAAACCCTGCAAGCATCAAATTTCTGATGTCTTCTACAGTACCAAATTCGCGCTCCACCGACAGCCTGATATTGTTGTCTCCCTGCTGATAGGCACCGGCATAAACGGGAGATGTCGCCGAATTTACAGCCGATACTATTTGGGCAGGGTAGATACCCAACTGACTCATTTTTTGTGCAGAAAGTTCAATATCAATGTTATACGGCTGGTTTCCAACAATATGTACACGCTTAACTCCGTCAATCAACAGGACCTCTTTTTTAATCTGATTGGCGTATTTGTTGAGTTCTTCGCAGGAAAAGCCGTCGCCTGTTATGGCATAAAACATTCCAAAAACATCGCTGAAATCATCTATTACCATTGGTTTTTGAGCATTGGATGGCAAAAGCGAAGCAGCATCGTTGGTTTTTTTACGTAAAATGTCCCAATACTGAATAATTTCATTAGCAGGGACGGACAATTTTAATAAAACGCTGATTTGCGACATGTTAGCCGAAGATGTGGATTTTATTTCGGACACATTGGGAATGGTACGGATTTCGTTTTCCAGCACCGAAGTAACCAATTCCTCCACTTCCTGCGCCGAAGCACCGGGAAAGACAGTTACAACAAGTGCCTGCATAACAGTAATTTCGGGGTCTTCAAGTTTGCTGATTTTGAAGAAAGAGTAACCCCCCCCTATCACTACCATCACCACTAATGAAAAGAAAATGGTACGATATTTATACGCTAATTTGGAAATATTCATTTATTTTAGTTAAAAAATTGGGTAGTAAAAGTGATTTTTATTTCCCATATCCATTGTTTTATGGTTACATGTTCAAACTTTGCAAAGTTACATTTTTTTTTGTAAAAATCAATCTTCCACAATTCAGCTAAATCTTTTTTTGAGGCACTGTTAACAACGAATAATGAATAATGAATAATGAACAATGAACAATGAATAATGAACAATATGATAACATTGCTATTGCCCTTCGCGTCATTGCGGGTCGTAGCCCGCAATGACGGGTATTTGGAAGTGATTTAGGTACAGGTACAGGTACAATATTCATTTGTAAAACAGGGCAAACGCATCTTAATTTAACAAATTTTAAATACTAAAAATATTCCTGTTCCGTTTGTATAATAAAATTTTTAATTGAATAGGTACAGCAAAAATAGTCCGTTTTGCTAATAGAATGTATATCAAATAGATAGACGAAAAATTACCTCTCATCTTTTATTTTCTTCCTCTTTTCTTTAATGCCGCATCAAGCAGATACAAAATTTGTCCGTTTATGGAGCGAAACTCGTCAGCTGCCCATTTCTCCAATGCAGACATCGTTGAACTATCTATCCGAAGAACAAAAGTTTTGCTCCTGTTTTTACTGTTTTCTTCCATTCCAAGTCATTTAAATTTTTCTATCTCCTGTTGTTTTTGTGTGCCGATACACACCCGTATGCCGTTGCTATTGGTCTGTTTTTCAAACAACCCTGTGAAGTTATGGTTAAAAACGGGTTTATAAACCAATTTGACCATCATCGTGTGCACCCACCAATGCACTCATCTCTGTTTTTCGTAAAATTCGGACTTTACTTACGGTTAATTATAGAGCGTTCCCGAATTGATTATCGGCTGTGCTGGCTGGTCGCTGCAAAGTACTACCATCAAGTTGGTTACCATTGCCGCTTTGCGTTCTTCGTCCAAATTTACTACCCCTTCCTCTGACAGTTTATTGAGTGCCATCTTGACCATTCCCACTGCGCCATCAACTATTTTTTCACGTGCCGAAATAATGGCATCGGCTTGCTGACGTCTGAGCATCACAGCCGCAATTTCAGGGGCATACGCGAGGTAATTTACTCTGGCTTCCATCACTTCGATACCTGCAATAGAAAGCCGTTCATTGAGTTGTTTTTCAAGGATTTCGTTAATTTCCTCTCCACCACTTCGCAAGGTAAGTTTTTCGTCCTCATTTTCCGAATTGTCATAGGAATACATACCTGCCACGCGCCTGAGAGCCGCATCAGACTGCACTTTGACAAAATGCTCGTATGCCCTCATTTTGTCCGCCACATTGTCCATTTTCACTGTTGCAGCCGATGCATTAGAAGTATTGTCCACCTCAAACGAAGCCTTGTAGGTATCAATCACGCTCCATACAATCACCTGTCCTATCATCACAGGATTTCCTTTTTTGTCATTCACCTTAATAGGCTCAGCATCAAGGTTTCTCGCCCTGAGAGTAAGTTTTTTCTTGGTGTAAAACGGATTTATCCAAAAAAATCCGTCCTCCTTTACTGTCCCTCTGTATTTTCCAAAAAACAGTAGCACACGCGCTTCGTTGGGTTCAATTTTCATAAAACCATTCCAAAAAATGCAATTTAATACGAAGAGTACTCCACTCAAAATTATACCTGCAATAGTCCAAAAATTAATATGCTCTGCCGACACCGCATCAACACAGTAAGAGAACAAGCCGATAACAATACCAAGTAACAATACATTGAAAACCAGCATCATAATGCCGTTCAATTTTAAGCCAATAAAGATTTTTTCTTTCCTCAATTCCATAATTTTTAAATTTAAATTAGGTTTATAATGATATTAAAATAATATCACAAAGGTACAACAAAAAAACGTTCCGCCAAAAACTTTAACTTTTTTTAACTACAAAAATTAATTGTGTGAATACTCCAAAACCACAACTCGCTTATTTTCATCGACTAAATAAGCTGTGTATTTTGTCTGCTGTTGAGCTGTTGATACGGTAACATTGCCGAACAAAAAGCTCAAAGTTTGAGAATTTTCCGTCAAAATTGTTCCTTCATGCCCGACTGCATTGGAAGAAACAAGCGAAAATACGTTGTTTGTTCCGTCCAATCGATAAAAACCGTTAGGAATGCTGCTTGCACTCAAAGGGGCAATAAACTCCACCTGCAACGCCACCCCAAAAGGCGAAGCAAAAGTCGCCCTGAAAATATTTTGCCCATATCCATAGATGTTCCCAAGATTTGTAACTGTGAGATTGTTGCAGTTAAAATGAAGCGTGTCAGGCGGCGGAAGAGTCAAATCCACAATCTGCAACGCCCCTGAGTAGCTTATTTGCAAAGTTTCGGCTCTATCACCTGTTAAAGTGCCTGTAAGCGTGTAATTGCCGGTGTTTCCTCTTATACTGAAACCTCCATTTTCAATCATAATTGCCATTGAGCCGCCAAGCGAAGAGTAGTGGAAAAACGTGCCTGAGGCGTACGTGCCGTCAGTCCTCTCAATGATTTTGCCCGGAATATAGGTAAATGTCTGAGGTTGAACATTTGCGGTGTATGTAGCAACAGCCGGTTCAGTTCCGTTATTTGGCGAAAAAAGTTCGATGTTAAAATAGTAGCCTGCCCCTGACACAGAGCCGTCCGTTTCTACTCTGTATCCGTCTGAGAAGAGTTTTAAAATAAATCTGTCAAACCCCAAAGCTCCGTTATCACCAAAGTAGTAAGCCAAAGCGGTAGAAAAACCCAAATTGTACGTCAGCGGCTTAACCGTTACAACACACTCCCGTCTAATATCGCCTGCTATGGCTGTAATGATGCAGATGCCTGAATATACGGCAGTTACAACACCATTACCATCAACCTGAGCCACTTTATTGTCGCTTGAAATCCACCTTATCCTGTTGTACGTATTGGCTTCTATCGGCTCAATCCACGCATCAAGCGTATTTCTTTCGCCCACCAGCATTGTCAATGAAGTCGGATACAACTGCAAAAATTCAACAGGAAACTTGTTACAGGAAAAAAACAACAACGCAGTGATAACAAATAATATGATTGATTTTTTAGACATAACATTTTCCTTTTTATTAAATGCAAAGTTAATATTTTTTTTTATACAAGGCATTGCACACAGACGACACAGACTTAACAGATTGATATGAATTTTTTCCTGACTTCGACGGTCAAAAATCACAAAACAATATCATTCAATGACTTACCAAAACAGCGAGCCACTACATTTTTTAATTTTCGAGTAATTGATAAGGCACTAAACTTCGGCGTTTTTTCATTGCTTGATATATTGTTTGTGTGTCTT
>JAITNR010000144.1 GCA_031290375.1 Prevotellaceae bacterium
ATAAAAAATGTTAAAACATTTTTATTTGCTGAATAACCGATGGTTGATAGCGAGTTAGGTAACATGTGTTGAGTTAATTGTTAATTAAAGTCCATTTAAGTTCAAAATCGGGTGCAAAGGTAGATATAATTTTTGGATTGTGCAAATTTATTTTTTACAGAATTTCAAAGTCGCCGCTTGAAAATAAAAAAAGGGGCTGCCTTTTTGGACAGCCCCGTAATTTTTCTAAACTGCAGATGCTTTTTCAATTGCAAGTTTGCCGCGGTAGTAACCGCATTCGGGGCAAACAGTGTGATAAATGTGCATCGAACCGCAATGCGAGCAAACAGCTAATGTAGGTGCTGTTGCCTTGTAGTGTGTACGGCGTTTTGCCTGTCTGGTCTTTGAATGTCTGCTTCTGGGATTTGCCATTTTTTCTTTCCTTTAATTTATTTATTAATATTTTTTAGAGCCTCCCAACGTGGGTCACTCCGTGATTTTTCGGGTTCTTTTAGATATTTTTTCAATTTGTCTATCATAGCTGGGTTGCATTCTCCTTCCCTGTGAAAGTTTTGTATCGGAATTTGAAGTATCAATGTTTCAAACATATAATCGGAGATATCCAATACACCTGTTTTTGCATCTGCAAGGATAGTATCATTTTTATTGTCAGGGTATTCTGCCTGAAATTTTACAACAACATTCTCCTTCGTATCAATATGAAGAGGCATTGTGTTACAACACCTGTCGCATATTATATCTATCACTCCATCGAAATCCAAACACAAACAAGCATCTGACGCATTTTTACGAATGTCTATCCCGACATCAACACAGCCATCAACAATCTGGTCCGAAGCAAATTTTGCAAAGAACTCCCTGTCCAAGTGATATTTGACAGTCTGTGCTTCGTCAGTTAATTGTTTGAGATACAGCAAATAAGGGTTGTGATTCTCCATATTATTATTATCCACAAATAATTTTCGCAAAGTTACACATTTATTTTCAATAATCCAATAACTTTTTCAGATGTAGATTCAACGGCTAAATCTTTTTTTGAACTGTCATAAAAAAATAACTGCTTATCACAATAAGCAAGTAAGATTTATGCTCGCATTAATTCAGGTTTCACCTGCGGGTTATTCACATAACATCCTATCGGGCTGAATAAACACTATTCAACCCGTGATTCGCATGAATAATGAACTTCTCATACGATATATTATTCATTGCTCAGACGTTCCTTTTCGTCATTGCGAGCAAAGCGAAGCAATCCATAAATTAAAAACGTCAAAGTTATATCAAAATAAAATAAGTCCGTTATACAAAGTTATTTACATCATACGGACTTGACCGCAATCTCATTTTATCATGATTTTTATACAGTCCATTTTTAATATCACTTTGGTATAGTTATTATCTATCTATTGTTTTTTTGTTGTATCTTTGCCAGAAAAATCAAGAATGAGATTTCGGGTCAAGCCCGCGTGCCATAAATAACTTTGTATAACAGACTTATTTTATTCCATTTTGATATAATAGATAATAAATACGATATTCATTTTAAATAATTAAATAAAATGCAAATAGAATTTTTAGGAGCAACAAGAGAAGTTACCGGCAGTAAATTTCTGATTACAACAAAGCTGGGCAAAAAAATCCTGCTCGACTGTGGTATGTTTCAGGGCAAGGGAATGGAAACCGATTCGGCAAACCGTAATCTCGGCTTCGATCCTAAACAAATCGACCACCTTATCCTTTCACACGCCCATATTGACCATTCGGGACTGATACCCTATATGTACAGGCAAGGGTTTAGAGGTTCGATTATCTGTACGGCGGCTACTCGCAGCCTTTGCACATATATGTTGTTGGATAGCGCAGGCATTCAGGAACTTGACGCAAAATACTACAATCGAAAGGCTGCCTTCGGACACGTCAGAGCAACTACACCGCTATACGACACTACTCACGCCCAAAAAAGTATGGAACTCTTCATTACTACCGAGTTTAACAGACGGTTTTATATAGATAATGAAATCAGTGTCAAGTTTTTTGCTACGGGACACCTTTTGGGTGCAGGCTGCGCTGTGCTTGATATTGTTGAGAACGGCAAAACAATACGTGTCGGCTACACAGGCGACATCGGACGACAAAAAAGCAGTATCCTCTCTACACCCAAAGCCTTTCCACAATGCGACTACATTATCACCGAATCAACCTACGGCAACCGTATTCATGAACCGGAGGAAAATATAAAAGAACAGCTCTGCGACATTGTTTACCACACTTGTGTAGAAAAGCGCGGGAAGTTGATTATTCCCTCCTTTGCCGTAGGCAGAACACAGGACATTCTCTACATTCTGAACGAGCTCTACAACGAACAAAAATTGCCACCTGTCAAAATATTTGTGGATAGCCCTCTTGCTGTAAATGCGACAACTGTCTTCAGCCAATACACCGAATATCTGAATGACAATGTCAAAAACACTATGCTATACGATGACGACCCGTTTAACTTCAATTCGGTTTCCTATATCAAAGATGCTGTTCAAAGCAAGAAAATCAACAAATACCGCAAGCCTTGCGTTATTATTTCAGCATCAGGTATGTTGGAGGCAGGCAGGGTTAAGCACCACGTAGCCAACAATATAATGAAGCCTTCGACTACCATTTTGATGGTGGGTTACTGCTCCCCTACCTCTTTGGGGTCAAGGATACAGGCGGCAGGCTTGAAAAAAATCTCTATCTTCGGCTCTGAAATTGCTGTAAGGGCAGAAATAAGATCTATGGAGGCGTTTTCGGGACACGGAGATTACAGGGAGATGATAAAATATCTCAAATGTCAAAATCCTAATCTGCTGAAAAACATTTTCCTTGTACATGGCGAATATAATGTGCAGGAATTTTATCGCCAGCAATTGCAGTCCAGCGGGTTCAGGAATATTATTATTCCTCAAAAGGATGAAAAATATATACTGAATGACACTGAGGCATTGAAAATAAAGTAAGCAGTTACAAGGTTGTACCTGCAAAATATAATGATGAATGCCTTGTTAATTCTTTTAATTCTAATACTTTACATCGGCGTATTGCTGTTGATTTCGAGCCTGACTTCGAGGAAAAGTCAGTCAAATTCGACATTTTTTAGTGCCAATCGCCGTTCACCATGGTATTTGGTGGCGTTTGGTATGATTGGCTCGTCTGTGTCGGGAATTTCGCTGGTGTCGGTGCCGGGAATGGTAGCAGATTCAGGCTTTACATATTTGCAAACGGCAGTCGGCTTTTTCGTAGGCTACGTGGTTGTGGCAATGGTGCTTTTGCCTCTCTACTACAAACTAAATCTAACTTCAATTTATGAATATCTCGGACAAAGATTTGGAAAAATAACACATAAAACAGGTTCGGTTTTTTATATTATATCAAGGTTAATTACATCTGCCTCAAAACTTTATGTAACTGTTCTGGTCCTTCAGATTTTTGTGTTTGATGCTCTTAAAATTCCCTTTTGGATGTCTGTTACAATCTGTGTATTAGTGATTTGGCTCTACACCAATAGGGGTGGCATCGGAACAATAGTTTTTACGGACGCTTTGCAAAGTTTTATTTTGTTTCTGGCAATAATCCTGATGATTTTTCATGTAACAAGAATGCTCGATTTTTCGTTTATCGAAACGATTAAAGCGATAAAAAACAGTGGTTTAAGTAGAACTTTTGTGTTCTCCGATTTTGTGAGTAGCAGAAACTTTTTCAAACAGTTTTTCAGCGGAATTTTTATTGTAGTAGTTATGACAGGGCTTAGTCAAGATATGATGCAGACCACACTCTCATGCAAAAACCTGAAAGAAGCCCGCAAAAATATGCTTTGGTACGGTACAGGGTTCGTGCCTCTTAATTTGCTGCTGCTCTGTCTGGGTGTTTTGTTGATAATTTTTGCACAAAAACACTCAATAGCATTGCCTTCCGAGCCGGACAAGATTGTGCCTGTGTTTGCCTCTTCGCTGCTGGGCAAAATGGTTTATGTGGTGTTTGTTTTAGGCATAATAGCCGCGACATTCAACTCCGCCGACTCCGCTCTAACAGGCATTGCAACGGCTATTGCAATAGATCTGGTAAAACTTAAAAACAGGGAAAACAAAAAAGCAATCACTCTGCGAAAAATCACATATTTCGCTGTTTGTGTGGTTTTTGTGTTAGTCATTTTGTTGTTTGAAAATATTGAAAATCACAGTATTATTGATACCATTTATATGATTGTGGGTTACGCATACGGACCGCTGCTTGGGCTGTTTGCTTTCGGGCTTTTTACAAAATGGCAGGTTATGGACAGGGCTGTGCCGTTTCTGGCTCTGCTGTCGCCCGTTTTAACCTATGTAATTTCCTCTTTCTGCAAAATAAAATTCAACTATACTTTCGGCTACGAAATATTGATAATCAACGGACTGTTGATGTTTTTGATGATGCGGCTTTTTAAAAGAAACAGCAAAGCGACTCAAACTTTTTTTGAAGCGCAGTGAAAAAAAATGCACAAAACTATCGTTTAAATGTTTTTTTGTAGATTTTTTGCAACTCTTCAAACGAAGAGTGCGTGTAAACTTGCGTTGTAGCGAGCGAAGAGTGTCCAAGTAGTTCCTTTACGGTGTTCAACTCTGCTCCGTTGTTGAGCAGGGCAGTGGCAAAAGTATGCCTCAGCACGTGCGGCGAGTGTTTGCTCAACGAACTTATCTGCGCCGTTCGGGCAACTACTACCAGATATAAAGCCTTGTCATATACGGGTTTCCCATTTTTTAACACAAAAAAGTAGTCGTTCAGTCTCTCAACATCTCTGTTTTTTATTTTCAAATATTCCACAATCTGCTTTTGCAACGGCTCCCCAAAGGGAACAAGCCGCTCCTTTTTACGTTTGCCGAAAACTTTTATTGTTTTTCTACTAAAATCAAAACTGCTGAGTTTGAGTTGAGTAATCTCAGCCCGCCGCATTCCTGTCTGATAAAGCATTTCAATAATCAGGTTGTTGCGTTCGGTTTCAAACTCGGTTTCGTTATGTGTCGTCTCTTTAATTGCAGGCGAATTCATCTCTTTTTCCGTAAAAAAATTCGGAATATAAGATGCATTCCTGGGGACGATCAATCCATAAGCAGGATTTTTTTTAATGATATTGTTTTTTAGCAAAAATTTATAAAACGACCTTATGGAAGATAATTTTCTATTGACGGAAGCAGTTGAATATCTGTTGTTTTCCATCAAATAGATAATCCAAAGTCGAATGTCGTCCATTTCGGCATCTTCCAGTTGAATGTTACGCAAATCTTTCTGCAAAAAAATGCTAAACTGTTCAATATCATTCTGGTACGACAAAACTGTATGAGAAGAGTAATTTTTCTCATACCGTATATATTCAAGAAACCGCTTTAACATTGCTCTAAATTTTTGATATGACTGAACGTAACCATCAAAAACCTGCGCAAATCATTCTTCGTTTTGTTTGAGTTGCTGAACGTAAATGGCGTGGTTCTTTGCTTCCCGCTTTACAACTGAAGGTTTGTCAAATTGCTGACGGCGACGGAGCTCCTTAATAACGCCCGTCTTTTCATATTTACGCTTGAATTTCTTTAGGGCTTTTTCTATGTTATCGCCCTCTTTTACAGGTACTACAATCATTTTTAGATTATTATTTATTAATTTTCTATTTTTTGAGAGTGCAAAGTTAATACATTTTTTTTGAATACAAACAAAAAATTGTGTTTTTTTTTGAGTTCCTTAGTTGTGCTAAGCGAGGCGGTTTTGCCTTACGAACAAAATGTAACTTTCATGCAAAGTTCGCATTTCATTATAGCCTATAGTAGCAATGAGGTGAGTTTTACGGCAACTATAACCACAACAACGGCAACCTTTAATGGTACTATTATAACTGTTGGCGACCCTGCCTATACGGAACGTGGTTTTGTGTATGCTCAGGTTCATAATCCAACAATAGAAGATACTAAAAAGATAGTTACCGGTAGCGGGATAGGAATATTTAGCACCAATATCATAGGCACTACAAACGTAACCTACTATGTGAGAGCGTATGCTATAAATAGTAGTGGCACGGCGTATGGAGAGGAAGTTAGTTTTATATTTACATCTTCCGAATACATCATACTACAAGCATCGGGGCTAATGGTACAAAAAACAGATTTGGGTAGTGCCGATTGGAGTACTGCAATGACCTTGTGTTCAAGTTCTCAAGTTGGTGGTTTTACCGATTGGTATTTGCCAACAAAAGCAGAACTTGCTATTTTGTACAATGGAAGAACTACTATAGGAGGATTTAGTGCTTCTGATTACTGGAGTTCTACCGAGACCAGCAGTGGCTACGACGACGCTTGGATACAGAGTTTCAGCACGGGAGAACAAGACTTCGACCATGAGTACAATAGCCATCGTTGTCGTTGTGTCCGCACGTTACCGTAAAAATCATCCAACTTTCGCAAGTACATTCACTTGCGGAAGTTGGATTTTATTAAAAAACAACAGAGATGAATAAAAATGCCATAATTTTAATTATTGCAGCAGTAATTTTGCTTGTCGGGATAGTGCTATTGGCTATGCGAAAGTTCAGAAATGCACTTTGCAGTTCAAAAGGGCAAAGTATAAACAATTACATAGCAAAACTCACCAGCAACATTGCTACTATTGCAGGCGTCATGATAGGGGTTAATTTGATAGTAGAAGTACAACCCATTGTCGAAAATTATACGACTCTGCAATCAAAAAAAAATGTAATAGTAAGGGATACGGTAGTTATTGCTCGTAGAGATACGGTATTCATTCCAAAAGAAATTCCGCAAAATAAACCTAATTTGGAAGCTGACGAGGTACGCAAAGCCAAGCAGGAAATGGATAATTATATAAAGAAGCAGAAGCAAGAAATTGGTGATTATGTCAAGCAACAAGAAACCGACATGAGTAATTACCGAAACAAGACCCAACAATTGCGGGTCGAGTCCGCAATGACGGTGTATTAGGTTGTTATACGGATAATCATATAATTTTAAATGCAAAAAAAATAATGATTTTGCAGCATTATTACAAAATCAGCGATGAACAGACTGAATATCAGATAATTGACCGTTTGAGTTTTCGTATTTTTCTGGGTTTGACCAGCGGCGACAAAATACCTGATGCCCGCACAATTTGGCTGTTTAAAAACA
>JAITNR010000180.1 GCA_031290375.1 Prevotellaceae bacterium
GGTTCAGACAATAAACAGGGAGCAGGTAACAGCGGGCAGATTTCCCTTAAAGCCCTTAAGAATTAAAAGAAAATTAAAAGACATTTATATTATTTATTAACAAATTAAAAAGTTTTATTAAAAATGAAGACAACAAAATTGTTATTATTTCCGCTGCTTTTTGCAGCGATGGCAACGATGCCGAAAAGTGCAATGTCGCAGGTAACAATCGGGGCTGACCAGCCGCCACAGAATTTTTCTGTGCTCGAACTCATAAGTAACGGCGGCAATGCCTTACGATTGCCGCAACTTGACAACGTGGCAGTGTTGAATCTGAAGACCCAGATAGAAGCCAGTTCTCAAGAAAAAAAGGATTTGGCACGCGGTCTTACAATTTACAACAGTACTCGCAATTGCGTACAGTACTGGAATGGCAGCGGTTGGATTCCCGCAGGCATCTGCGGGGTTGTAATACCCTCTGTTGACTTTCCCAAGACTCCCGGTTGTCCTGATTCCGATCCTAAACCTGTTACCTGGATGTCTTACAACTTGGGGGCTGCTACCTCTGCTACTATCGGAACAACAACTTACGACTTAACTACTCCCAAAGGTCAAATGAAATGGCTTACAGACAAGGCGGCGAACGGCGGCGTAAACGACGATGACGCTACTGTTTACGGTGGTTCGTGGCAGTGGGGTCGTAAAGATTGGGCACACGCTGTGGATACTACGGCTACTCCTCATATTCGTTACGTTGCTGCAGCTGATGCTACTACCGGTCAGGTAAGTGATATTAATAATGCAGGCATTGTATTTTGGAAGGATTATACCAATTGGTACACAGGCACTACTCCTGTACCGGATGCTCTTTGGGGCAACGGTGTTGCTGTCGGTACACCAACGGGTACAACACCTGCTGACGGCAATCCATATAACGGCAGTTTTTACCAGAAACCTGTAAAAACGGACTACGACCCTTGTCCTTCCGGTTGGCGCGTACCTACACAGGACGAATGGGAGACACTTGGCAATTATTGCAATGCCAGCAGTATCGCATACCCTCAGTTCGGCGGTTACTTCTCCACTTCTGCTAATACTAATAGTACAGTTACATCTGTCGGTCTTTCAAATACAGGTAAGGCTGCGATTCCAACAAATAATCCGAATTTGGTCTGGGTTACTGTTGCCAATGGTTTGCCCGATGCTACTGGTTGGTCTGCTTCCAATCCGAGTGCCAAAGTTGGCGGTTACGCTCTTTACGACAAAACCGAATGGGATAATGCCGCTGCAGATTACAGAAACGGTATTAAACCCTTGTACGAAGCGGCTGCCCCTGTTCCTTTGCTTTTCTTGCCCGCAGCGGGCTACCGCAACTACAGCGGCAGTCAGAACGACGCAGGCTACTACGGCTACTACTGGAGCAGTACGGTTAACGAGGCTAACTCGCATAACCTGTTCTTCAACAGTTCGTTAGTTAATACGGGCAATGGCAACAACAGAGTACTCGGGTTCAGTTTGCGTTGTGTCGCAGAATGAAAATTGTCTGAACTGTGATTTTAATGTGATTATTTTGATTTTTTTTATCATAAAAATCAAAATAATCACATTAAAATCACAGTTCAAACAAAAAGAAAATCGGACAATCTCGCGGGTGGGTTGTCCGATTTTTTTTTATTGTAATTTTTAATGATTATACGTATCATTATTTTTTGTAATCTTCTTTGTTATACCTGCGGTTTTGAGCCACTTTTTGAGTGGGTTGGAAATCCCACGAGGGTGCGGGAAAATCTTCAAATACAAGTTGTTCGGATTTGCGTGGCTCGCCGCATAACTGCAATGCTTGGCATATATTCAACTCCTTTCGTTTTTTGCTGTGTGAAATTCAGGCGGGCTTAGTCGCCGTCAATCTGTATTTCTTTCCATTGCATTGATTTATTTTGCAAAATCAGCAGCAACCCCATTTTTTTTTTAGCTTTTTAAAAAAACTCTCTATTTGTGGTAGCAACGCTTTTTTACCGTTATTAATAATGATAAAATCAGAGAGTTGGGCAAGTTGTTTTGTGGTAAATTGATTTTTCATCCTTTGCAAAATTTGGGCTTTTGTCATGTCTGAGCGTTGCATAACCCGTTCTATTCTAATCTTTTGCTGAACAACAACCGCAACGATACAGTCAAAATGTTCCTGCAAATTGTTTTCAAAGACAATAGCCGATTCCATAAAAACCAAATCGGAACTCTGTGCCTTTGCCCATATGCCAAAATCCTCAAACACAGCAATATGTACTATTTTATTGATTCTACACAGGTTATCTTGTGAATTAAAAATTTGAGTTGATAACAACTCTTTATCCAATTTGCCATGTACAAAAATATTGTTGCCAAATTCATTTATCAACTGTTTTTTTAAGTCCGTAGAATTTTCCATCAGAAACTTTGCCTGATAATCAGCATCATAAACAGGGTGTCCGTAAGATTTTATAATTTTCGACACAACCGATTTTCCACTGCCTATGCCACCCGTAATGGCTATTGCGGTCGGGAAATTGCGAACTGTTGATTGCATTTTTTTCATTGAATTTGAAGTTTGAAATCCAAAAATCATGGCAATATGTATATTGCCGTTACTGTTCCAACGAAAATTCAATCTCCTTGGGTTCTATTATTATAGAGCTGATATTCAATGGTTTTTGAGTAAGAGTTAAAGTACAAATGTTGCTGGATATACGCTGTGAATAGTCTGCTGTAACTGTAAAATCGGAAGGAGAAATTTTGTTGAATTTACCCATTGAAATGATGAATTTGACTGTAACTTTTGAGGGAAATGATTTCATAACCAGACCATTAGGAGCATTTATACAGCTCACAGGTATTTCTATTGATTTCTCTATTGCCCTGTCAACCGGAATAGATACTTCTACTTCTTTTTTGCTTGTGGTAACTCCCTGAATTTCAACTATTTTTTTTGTTAGAATGACTGTTTCTTTCAGAGAATCCAACATTAATGGCTCTATCTTGACACTTTTCAAAGTATCAATTATTTTGTCTTTGCCAAAAACGGTGATGTATTTGGGACGTATGCGAATTGAGTCAGAAACCACATATCCGCGTCTTGCCATAATCGAGTCGGAAAGGAGTATCGGCAATGTTTTGCTTTTGAGCGTTATATAATCCAAAGCAATCCGTTTTGGCTCGTAATTGATTATTTTTGTTGAGTTTCTAAATTTGTTTGTAATTAAGTGTCTGAGCATTGTGTCAAGTGTCAGAGCCTTTGAACCGTTCTTTATATTGGCGTTCAGCCTGTCCAAATCAACTTCGAGCGTGTCTATTTTATTAATAAAAATGTAGTTGATGAGTGAAAAATTCTCTTCTTTGATGGTTACCGAAATATTCTTCGGAAGGGGACTCGAAAATTGAATATTTGCAGGTGTGTTAATGTACTTTACAGGTACGTCAACGGTAACTTCTTTGTGAGAGCCGATACTATGCATCAGCCAAAAAATAATTGAAAGCAACAAAAAAAACAAAAAGATCGCCGTCTTTTGTTGAAAAAGTTTTGATGCAATCTTTTTGAATCTTTTTAACATTTTCAGCCAATTAAGAATTATATTTTTGATGTATGACAAAAGCCTTACATCAAAAAACAAAACCTGTAACTATTTCTGTTCTTGCTTGTCCGGGGCTGACGCATCAAAGACCATACCTTTGGTTACCTTGATTTTTACGTTGTCGGCAATTTCTACAACCACGTAGTTGTCCTTTATTTCACGAATCTTTCCGTAAATACCACCCTGTGTAACAACTTGCTTGCCATTTTCAAGCGAATCTTGAAATTTACGTACCTCTTTTTGACGCTTGCTTTGAGGACGTATCATAAAAAAGTAGAAAACTACAAAAATCAGAGCAAACATCAACAGCGTACTCCACATACCACTTTTGCCTGTCTCTGCACCTTCCTTTGCCGGTGCTTGAGCCAGCAATAAAATGTTCATTAAATTCATTGGATTTATTATTTTTAATTAATATTATATTTTTTTTAGTATTTGCTTTTCAAATCAAAAACATAGACAAATGATATTTTGAATACTCTGTTAAACAAATATTTATTACGATTTGAAGCAAGACTCAAAGTCCAGTCAAAATTTTTTCTTGTCAAGTTGGTGAAACCAACTGAATAGAGCGTTCTGATGGCATAATTCCTGTATTTGAGCGACACTCCGATGTCGCCTGCAACTTCAAAGCGGTTAATTCTACTATCCTTGTCAAACAGAGATTTGTTTTCCATATCAACAGGTTTCTGATAATCAGTGTTTTCCCACGCGATATCTTTACCATGTAAACCCATATTGAACGATGGACCCAAAAATGGCGACAGAACAAAATCCTTCCCCAGTCTGTAGTTTGCGTAGATGTGAACAGGCAATTCAAGATTAAAAATCTGACGTTTAAATATTATTGTTGTGTCCGAATTGTAATGCAGGTCGAATTTTGTATTTCTCAAAGCATAAACCAATTGAGCATCAATACCATAGTTCTTTTTAAAAGTCCAATCGAAATATGCCCCGACATGAAAGCCCGAGCCTGCTTTGGGATTAAAATCTACGGTCTTACCGCCAACCACAGCGTATGAGTTTGTCAGTTGATAACCGCCTATAAAGCCGAGCCGTTGTGCAGAAAGCGATGTGCAAAGTATTAATAATGAAGTTATTATGATTGTTTTTTTCATCAAAAATGTTTTTTTTATGCAATTTTTACTTGTCATTTTTCTTTATTAATATGGGGGATATTGCAGAACATCAACAATTTCCATTTCAATAATCATGGTAGAGTATGGCGGAATGTGGTAGCTGTTGGTGAGATTACCCTCGTTTCCGTTGCCATCTTTGCCATAACCCAAACCGTACGGGACATAGATTTTAAAACTCGAACCTTGAGGCATCAGACAGACAATTTCTTGTACTCCTCTGGGAAGTTCGTAAACGCCCTTTGCCTCCAAATCTGACGTGTAATACTCAATCCGTGTGCCATCTATCAGGTAGTAATCGTAATTGACCATTACAAGCGAACCTACTTTAGGTATCCCTCCGAAGCCACGATGAAAAATCTCGTATTGAACACCTGAGGCGGTAATGCCGCAATCGCCGCTGTTGAAAGTCGAAACAAAATCGCCGTATTTATCCAGCAGTTCAGTTTTATTGTTTTTCAACCACGCCTCATTTTTCTCTTTCCACATTGAAAAATCCTTTTCACAACTGAGCAAAACGCCCATTGCAAACAAGGCAATCATATATTTCTGAATATTGGTTTTTATCATAAAGAAAAATTTATGCAAAGGTAATTCTTTTTGTTGATATTTGCAATTAAGAAAACGACTAAATTTTTTTTGAGGTGTCATAAAAACAATAGATATTGGAACTAAGGCTTTATCGGGAATAACTGATAGTAAAGTTCTAAACTTTTGATAAATACAATGCGCAAAACTATGCCGTGTAAAGTATGATTCTCAATTATTTAAAGTGTTCCATTAAAAAAATTGTGCATCTCCTATACAAATGCAACCTTGCCTTATCGCCAAGAATGCTGTGATTTTTGTTGGTATATAACTGCATATCAAACTGTTTGCCTGCCTCAACAAGTTTTTCGGCAAGAAGGTATGAGTTTTGAGTGAGAACGTTATCGTCTGCTGTGCCGTGGATTAGCAACATATTGCCTGTCAGGTTATTAACTCTTTCCAAAATATTAGTTTCGGCATAGCCACTATAGTTTTCTTGCGGACGGTTCATAAATCGTTCGGTATAGGCGGTGTTGTAGAGTTTCCAATCGGTAACAGGAGCAATGGCAATGCCTGCCTTGAAAGGATTATCGGGGCTTGTCATACACATAAGCGTCATAAATCCGCCGTAACTCCAGCCCCAGATAGCCATTCTATCCTTGTCCACTTCGGGCATTTGGGCAAAATAGTTTGCTGCTCCTATTTGGTCTTGTGCCTCCAATTCTCCGAGTTTGCCGTAGGTGCAATCTCTGAACTGTCGCCCTCTTGCTCCTGTGCCTCGCCCGTCTGCGCAGGCAACGATAAAGCCCTGCTGTGCAAGATAATATTCCCAATCCAAATGCCAACGATTAAGAACTTCTTGCGAGTCAGGTCCTCCATATTGCACCATCACAAGCGGATATTTTTTATTTGACTTAAAATCGGTTGGTTTCACTATCCAGGCATTGAGTTCTATGCCCAGAGTGGTCGTGATTTTTAAAAATTCTTTCTGCGGGAGATTTAAGCTCTTAAACTTTTCGGACAAATCTTTGTTGCCTCCAAAATTTCTAATAGTTTTGCCTTTTTCGTTGATAATTGTAAAAATAGTTGGTGTTGTAGAATTATCAAAGCTATAAACAGCATATTTGAAATTTGTTGAAAAATTAGCCTTTTGATACCCTTTCCTTTCGTCAAAAACGGATATTTTGCCGTTTGAACCGACAGAACAAACATTTCTTTGAATTGGCGAAAAATTTGCTGCCTGAAAATAGGCTGTTTTTATTTTTTCATCATAGCCGTAGAAGGCAGTAATATCCCAATTCCCTTTTGTAAGTTGTTGTTTTACAATACCATTTGGTTCAAAAAGATACAAATGCCTGAAATTGTCTTTTTCACTCATAAGGATGAAACTATTGTCTGATAAAAATTGCACAACATCAAAATTGCGGTAGTCCGAATAGGTTTTGGCGTTTTCACTGTAAAGTTTTGTGGATATGCCTGAACGAGGATTAAAGGACAGTAAATCAATCTGTTTCTGGCTACGGCTAAGTTTTACCACAGCCAGAGCCCCGTTGTTCAGAGTCCATTTCATTGTTGGAATGTAAAAGTCTTCATTTTCAGGGAGCTGCATTTTTGTTGTGGTTCTGTTTTCCACATCATAAATCCAGACTGAAACCTTTGAATTAGGCGTTCCTGCCTTTGCATACTTGTAGGTCTGCAACGTGGGATAGGTGTCGTTAATCCATTGAAACGAAAATTTATTTACCTCCCTTTCGTCAAAGCGGATAAAGGCAAGCAGTTTGCTGTCTGGACTCCACTCGAAATAGCAGATATTTGTAAATTCTTCTTCATAAACCCAATCGGGCGTGCCATTGATAATTTTGTTTTTTTCGCCATCTTTGGTAATTTGGCTCTCTGTATCAAAATCTAACTTTTTCAGATAGAGGTTGTTATCTCTTGCAAAGGCAACAATTCTGCCATTTGGCGAAAAATGAGCCATTTGTTGTGAGCCGTTTTCGCTAAGTTGCTCAATTTTATTGCGTTTGATGTCATAGACGTAATAATCTGTAGTAAAAGAACGTCTGTAAATCATTTTTTTGTCAGTATGAACAAGTATTTTTTGTTCCTGATTATCAAATTCAAAATTTGCAATCTCTTTGACGGGACAATTTTTTATCTTGTCAATATTAAAAATTTCCTCACTTTTCTCGGAATTATAGTGGTACACCTTAATTGTTTTGTTGTTTTCAGACAGGCACGCAAATCGTTCTCCATCGCTTAAATGATAGATATTGGGTGGAGTATTCGGTTTAAACTTTCCACTCGTAAAGTCCTCAAGATAGGACTGAGAAAACATTGTTATATTGCTGATAACAAGCAATATCAAAACAGAAATTCGATTAATTCTATTGTTCATATCATTTACTTTTATATTTATTGTTTATGCGAATCAATGGTTGAGATTGTGTATGAAAGTCTTGTTAACTTTGTCCAACCTCGTAAATTCTGATTCGTAATTAATATTATTCACTGTTACTAATTTCAATTTTCAAAGTTAATCTATTTTTTTTAATTTTCGACAGCAAAATCAGGGTATAAATTATCCTCAAATATTAAAAAATATTAAAAGTAGAAAAAAGTGATTTTTTTTTTTACTTTTGCATTCTTGTCAGGTCTAAGATACTGTGTAAAATATTAGTAATAAAAAATAGTTTAATTAAAATTAAAAATTAAAAATTAAAAGTATGAAAAAGTCAATCTTTTTATCAGTTGTGCTTGCTGCAAGCGTTTCGTTGCTTGCACAGGAAAAGAAAATGGTAGAATTTGTGGAGGCAACCCATAATTTCGGTACAGTAAAAGAGGGGGACGGTGATAATGGGAAAATTACCACTGTGTTTAAGTTTACAAACCTCGGAGCAACGCCCATCTTTATTGAAAGTGCGAGTGCTTCCTGTGGTTGCACTACTCCCAAGGTGGATTCTTCCAAGCCGATTGCTCCGGGAGAAGTTGGTGAAGTTCCTGTTACGTACAACACAAACGGACGTGTCGGCACATTCTCAAAGCAGATAACCGTAGTGTTTAGAAATGCACAGGAAGAAAAATCCACCGAAAAACTCTTTATTAAGGGTGAAGTTACTGCCAAAAATGATGCTCAACAGATCAATGCAGTCCCTGAAAAGACTGAACCAAGAGTAGAGCCTGCACAGGTTCAGGCACACGACCATAAAGATGCAAAAGGAGAGAAGAAACACTCCAAATCGGAAAAAAAATGATGTAACAAGAAGTGAAAATTTTATTGTAACTTTGCAAAACCTGACAAGATGTTGAATCTTGTTAGGTTTTTTAGAAACAGACAATATAACGAACAGCTAACTAACTAATTTTAAATCCGTAAAAAAAAATATTTTTATGAAAAAAATTGTATTATTATTGTTTATTGTTCCCTCCATTGCTTTGGGGCAGGACAAAATTGACATTGTTTTCAACGAAAAAACACATGATTTTGGCACCATAAAAGAGGAAGATGGTACTGCGTCAACGCAATTTACCTTTGTTAATACCTCTTCCATGCCAATTACCATAAAAGAGGTAAGGGCATCTTGTGGCTGTACAACGCCGAGTTATAGCCTCGAACCGATTGCTCCTAACAAGGAAGGTAAAATTGTGGTGTCATACAACCCTGATAATAGACCGGGAAATTTCAACAAATCAATTATTGTCCAGTTGGGCAACGATTTTGAAAATAGAACCGAGAAATTAACTATTGACGGTGTAGTTTTGCCAAAGGGTGCTAAATTTGAAAACTTGTATCCGTATAGCATTGGTAATATGCTATTTAGAGAAAAGACTTTAAATGTGGGATCAATTTTTAAAAATGAGAGCAGGACAAAAACTATTGAAGTGTTTAACAATTCCGATAAGGAATTGAGTATCTCATTTGCTGCTGTCCCCGAATATTTGGATTTGAAAGGCGAATCTGAAATTGCACCTAAGCAAAAATCGCTATTAACCGTAGTATTCAACGCTCAAAAAGCGAAAGAATGGGGCATAATCTCCGATATTGTCAGGTTGAAGACGAGCGACAAATTTGAAGGTGCTTTCACCATTAAGGCTAATGTTGTAGAGGATTTTAGCAAAATTACAGATAAACAATTGCAAGTTTCACCTGTTGTAACTTTATCCACAAGAAATATTAATCTGATGTCAATAAAGGCAGGCACAACAAGAAAGTCCAAGATACTGATTACAAATTTAGGTCATTCACCACTGATTATTAGGAACATACAACCTACTTCCAATAATGTAAGTGTAAAAGTTTCAAAAAGCGAGATTGCACCTGATGAGTCTGCCGTTTTGGATATTATAGTGGATGCAAAAAATTTGGAGTTACTTCAATACAGAAAGCAGATTCAAATCGTTACGAACGATCCCATTAGTCCTGTTACAAGTTTGAATATTGAGTGGCAAGTGGAATAATAAATAATTCACTTTCACAAGTCCTATAACTTGCTGATATTTACCCAAAAAAGTAGCATAATATTTTGTAAAGTTGCTTAGAATCAGTAATTTTTGTACTTTTTTCTGATACAGGGGGTTCCATTGATTTTATTATTTTTCACTACTGTCCGCTAAACCATTCATAAAAAAAAGCGGGATACAAAATCCCGCCGCATTGATTATCTTTGTGATATCTTAAACACAGATTAATCAATGCACAAAAGTACAAATTTTAGCGGACAGCCACTGCTAAATCAGCTATT
>JAITNR010000189.1 GCA_031290375.1 Prevotellaceae bacterium
ATATGTGCAGGCTAATTGAATAGCAGCATAAGCATCTACTAATCCATAACCCATTTCGTTGTTCCAAGTTCCGTATGGATAGCCTGATTGATAATTGTAACCGCCTACTTTTTGCGCGGTTTGATACAAAATGGTTTCAACGTCAGAACGTGATAGGGTCGGATTGCGAGATAACATTAGCGCAACAACTGCAGATACTTGCGGCGCAGCAAATGATGTTCCACTTGATGTTGTGTAAGTACTGTTCAGTGTGGTGCTGTAAATATCAACTCCTGGAGCGACAAGAGCGAGTTTGTGACCATAGTTTGAAGATGAAACCCTTTGATTACTTTGGTTAATTGCTCCAACTGCAATAACATTACTGTCTGATGCAGGATAATAAACATAGGGGTAGCCACCGTTTCCTGATGCGCAAATTATGATAACACCTCGGCTTGCTGCGTATGATAATGCAGCATCAATTGCACTTGTTTGACCAACTTGCAAACTGAATTGAATTACTCTTGCACCCTCATTTACCGCAGCCAATATCGCATCATCAATAACTGCTGACAATGGGGCACTATTACCGACGCAATAAGGAAGGATACGAGAGCCTATATTATGATTTCCACCAGCAATTCCTGCAATGCCAGTAATATTGTTTGTTTTTGCACTCACAATTCCCGCAACGAAAGTTCCGTGAAAATATATTCCTCTTGAGTTGTTGTTATTGTCGGCAAAATTCCAACCTTTCCAGTCATCAATGTAGCCATTATTATCATCATCAATACCGTTGCCTGTTGTAGGGTCATCGGGATTTGTCCATACGTCCTCGCCTGAATTTAGAAAAATATTCTGAAACGAATCGTTTCCTATACCTAAGTCCGGATGCATCCAGTCAGAACCCGAATCAAGAACACCGATAACTATGTTTGGACTACCTGTAGTATAATCCCAAGCGTCAAATGCTCTGATTACAGATAAATGCCATTGGTTGCCTAAAAGTGAATCATTTGGAGTCATATCATAACTGCCAATTGAGTTATAAATAACCTTTTCCACTTTCTCGTCATCAGATAAAAAACGAGCAAATTCCATCAGCGATACTTCATCAGGTTTCGCAATATCAGTGAATCCAAGTTCATTCGTCCTTAGTATCTTGTATTTTTGATAATCAAGTTTATTTTCCGGATTGATTAATTTTACAGTAAAAACAGTTGTGTCAACCTCAAAAAAAACTCTATCAGATTGAACTTGATACTTGCCATCAGAAAATACCGGCTCGTTCTCAACTTTTGATGCTTGGGAAAAACAGTTAATATTCAAAATTGAGCATAAAAAAGTAAAAAACAATGCAAGCCGTTTCATATTATTTCAAAATTATTTTTCTACTTACATGTACACCTGACTGTAAGCCTATTTTGAGAATATAAGCACCCGTGTGTCCTCCAAGATGGACACTTGCACTCGAAACGCCTGAATATTGCTTATTAAATAAACAACGACCGTCGATGCTATACGCATGTATATAGGATAGTTTTTCATTGTTAGAATCAATATCGATATCAAAGGAATTTGCACTAATAATAATGACTCCTTTTTGTGCGTCAAGCCGTGCTATTGCGGTGGGAGATTCCCATTGTCCGGTAAATCCAGGTTCAGAATACTCAAACAACCCTGTTTCATAAAATATATTTGCGATTTGCAAAGCATTTAATTCTGTTTCTTTTGTTACAGACAAGGCAGTATTGAAATAAACGGTATCGTCAACAATAAGGTCTTTCTCAATCTCACAGTAATATTCTGCTGCGAGTTGCACTAATGCGGCATAATCAGTATCCGGTTTCAATTTTACAGTGAATTTATCTGTAATGCCATAAGGGACATTATTGCTGTCCCGCAGAAAATAAGTCGCAGTTTTAATTAAATTACTACTCCTTATTTGCGTTAAAACCTCATTAGAAATTATTTCACCGTTTTTACCTAAACAAGGAAGATAAACAACACCTGTGTTTTTTACATTCCTCAATACATTTTCTTCGAGTGAGCCGAGAGCAAGAGGCATAGAACAATTTTGTAAAAAACTGATTACTGCATCTGCATCCTGTGGAGTTTCTACAGACAGAAGAATTTGGTCGGTTCGTTCTTCGAGAAATATTTTTTCATCGCCGCGGTAGTAATATACTTCGCCTACCTTGCCTGTCGGTACCCTTCCATTCCCTGCACCTGCTTCAGAAACAAAGTTAGGGTAGCTAAATTCAACCAACCCGCTTTCTTGAAAGGCATTTGCTATTTCCAAAGCATCGCTGTTTCTTTTAACGGTTAACGTCGTGTATCCTTCGGCCTCTTTTAATACAGAAACATCATACTTTGCATATATTTCTTCGATTTGCTCACTCGTAACATCTTCGAGAAATTTCACTAAAAACTGGTCTGTAATACCGAGTTCAAGAGAAATTTCTTTTCCGCTGTTATCAACGGAAGTAAAAACATAGACGGGCTGAATTGATGTTACGCCTTCCTCTTCAAAGAGGGCGGCTTTCAATTCCTCAAGAGTAATATTTGCCTCAAAAATTGGGGTTAAATATTCACCGTTTCCCCATGTTGTCTTTGCGTTTATAGAGGTCAAATAGTCGCTTATGCGATTCGACGCACTTTTTTCTGCACTTATGATAAATTTGTTATCTACAACGCTGATATAATTCTTTTCGGCGAAAGAATAATAATATTTATCTTGAGCAAATCCGTTTGCACAAAAGGCAAGTAAAATAATTGAAATAAAAACTTTTGTTTTCATAATTGTAAAATTTATTTTGTTATTATTAATTTTTTAGTACCAATCAGGTTGCCATCGACAACCAGACCATAGGTATAAATTCCCGCTTTGAGGTCGGAAACTTTTAACTGAAGAACGCCGGACTTGTCCGCCGTGTAGGTCCTATGCAGTTTTCCCTGCATATCGAAGATGTAGATGAACGCCGATTTTTAAATTTAATTTTAACTTTTGTTTTATTGTTAATTATCTCTTCATTGTTTTTAGTTTGTATTTTACGAAGTAAAATATTTTATCGGGGGGGACAGACAAAAGCCAAAGAGGGGGCTGTTGC
>JAITNR010000201.1 GCA_031290375.1 Prevotellaceae bacterium
AAAAATTTTGACAGAACGTTTAAAAATTAACCAAAATCACCAATTTTTTCCCTCAAAATCTTTTTCAAATATCAAAATAATTTGCTTGCGGATTTAAGGTTGTACAAATTTATTTTCGAGGCTAAAAACTCTCATAATTTTTTTGTACCTTTGTACCCGACAATTTTTTGAGAGTAAATATCCAATTATTTAAGGCGGAGTATCAACAATGTTTCGAGTGAAGACACTCAAGCCATTGAAGCTGTGAAATCAATATCAATTAATTCAAATTATAATTATAATGAAAAAGTTTTTTAAGTATGTTTTAGCCACTGTTGTTGGCTTGATAATTTTTGCGATGTTGCAACTAATACTTTTGTTTGCAATTGTAGGTGTTATGTCAACTGCGGGTTCGTCAACTGTGAATGTGAAACCGAACACCATCTTTGAGTTAAAACTGAAAGGACAATTAGTAGAACGTAGCAGCGACAGTTTCACTTCGATATTGATTTCGCAACTAAACAAATCGCAGTCTTCTATTGCTCTTGACGACATTCTTCTCTCCATTCAAAAAGCCTCCAAAGATGAAAATATTAATGGTATTTATCTTGAAATGGGCAGTCTTTCAGCTTCTCCCGCCTCAATTCAGGAAATTCGTAAGGCACTGGAAGAATTTAAGAAAAGTGGAAAATTTGTCATCTCTTACGGAGATTACTATGGCAACGGCACTTATTATCTCGCTTCCGTTTCCGACAAAATTTATCTTAATCCCGAAGGCTCGCTGATGCTTACGGGACTGTCGGCATCTACAACATTCTACAAGGATTTGCTTGATAAAATTGGCGTAAAAATGCAAATATTCAAGGTAGGCACGTTTAAATCTGCCGTTGAGCCATTTACCGCAACCAAGATGAGCGATGCCAACCGCCTGCAAATGAGTACCTTAATTCAGTCTATATGGGACAATATGACGGAGTCGATTGCTCAAAGCCGCAATATTTCAGTTGCGGACATAAACAGTTATGTGAATTCAGGTAGTTTTTTGGATGAGGCTCAGGTGGCTTTGGACGCAAAACTTGTTGATACTCTCATTTACAGGAATGAGGTTAAGAAAATTATAGAACAGCGTGTTGTGAAACAATACAATACGGTAAATCTGTCCGAAATGAAGCGTGTCGCAGTTAATGAAAAGACTTCAACCGACAAAATCGCAGTGCTTTATGCCGTAGGCGGTATAGACGATGGAAGCAGCAGCGGCATGGTTTCGGAAAAAATAGCCGAAGCATTGATAAAACTCTCTGAAAATGATAAAATTAAAGCTGTTGTGATGAGAGTAAATTCGCCTGGTGGCAGTGCTTACGGCTCTGAACAGATTTGGAATGCTGCGGAAGTGGTACGGGCTAAAAAGCCGTTTGTGGTTTCTATGGGCGACTATGCGGCTTCGGGCGGTTACTATATTTCGTGTGCTGCTGACGCAATTTTTGCACAGCCCAACACACTCACAGGTTCTATCGGTATTTTCGGTATGTTCCCCGATATGCAAGGCTTGTACGATAAGGTAGGACTTGCCAGCGATATGGTAAAAACCAATAAATTCAGCGACTTGGGTGATACCTTTCGTCCAATGACTGCCGAAGAAAAAGCTCTGTTTCAAAAAACCATAGAACGTGGCTACGAACTTTTTACCACTCGCTGTGCCAACGGACGCAAAATGAGCATTGACGGCATCAAAGCAATTGCCGAAGGCAGAGTATATTCAGGTACGGACGCTCTGAAACTCGGTTTGGTGGATTTTCTGGGTAACCTTGATGATGCTATAAAATTTGCTGCCGAACAGGCAAAAATTTCTTCATATTCACTGCGTTATTTCCCTGAACAGGACGATTTTATGACGCAAATTATGGAGGCTTTTTCCACCTCTGTTGCAAATAATATTCTCAAAAATAATTTGGGAGAAAATTATCTTCTTTTTGATAATTTGAAAAAAGCACAAAGTATGTATGGAATTCAGGCACTTATGCCTGTGGAAATTGTAATAAAATAGAAATGTTTGAGGAGTAAAACTTGACTTTGCTCTGTAAAATTCAGTTAGACAGGAAAGGTTATTCTCTGTCCATATAATACCTCAAAAAGCCCATAATCTCCATCGTAAAGGCAACACCGATGTGCGCCATTACTCCGCCCCAGATGTGTCTCGTTTGGTATGCCAGAATGCCCAGAATATAGCCGCCGAACATTGATGAAATTGTTTCCACAAGCGGTTTGCCAAAGTGTATTGAAACGTAGAACGCCACCATTGGCAATATGGCTCTTTTGCCCAAAATTGCCGTCATTCCAATCACCATGGCTCCGCGAAAAAAGAGTTCGGTATTGATGAAATCGCCAAGATAGGCTGTCTCGAAAATTGAGGTGTACAGCCACGCTGGCATATTGAAAATGTTACTGTAAAACCAGAGTCTGAATTGCGGGTAGGCATTCAGAAAATCTCCAGAAAACGATGTTACTGCCAAAAATGGCAACATTACCAGCAGGGCAAGCAGATACACTTCAAGATGCTTGGCATTTTTGGACAATCCGTACAGACCTTTAACTTTTTTGTCGAAAAATATTTTGATTATCAATAAGGGTATTGTTATGAAAAAGACGCTTTTAATATTTGAAACCAACTTTATTACAAAAGCCAGTTCTTCGGCAGAAAAAGAAGGAACTTGCCAGTTTCTGTACGAGTAAAAACCGACAGAAAGTGAGTATAACGCGATGAACAACAATGATTTAAGATAAAATTTGGGTTGCTTCAACAAATCATATTCTCCACGCAGGCAAAAAGCAGGAATGGCGGCAGCAAAATAAACCGTTGAATACAAAAGGAAAAATGCAGGTATAGACTTGCCATTAAAGTAGGTAGGGTTCATTACTTTGGCGTAAAATCCGAATTTGTAGTTAAAAAAAATGGCAACACAGATAAAAACAAAGGTGTAAGCGTATACCAATAAATGAAAATCCTGCTTTACAAATTCTAATATTTCCTTGTAAAGCATTAAAATTGAATGTTTTATGCTTGTATCTTTTGATTGAGATGCGGTATTCATATTTTGCAAAGGTAGTAAAAATATGAATATCGCCTGACTTCGTCATAAAAATTCTTAATGATTGATAGCTGCACGTTTGTTAGTCACGGTTTTGAAACGCAAATCAAATTGAACTTGTATTGGGTAATAGAAAACGGCAGACGGACTTGCAATAAGCATACTAAAAGCCGAAATGACGCCTCCGATGCCGTACAAATGGTGCTTTTTGAGGGAGGGTAACTTTTTGAAAATGACTTTTTCTCGAAATATAAATAACTCATTATCAACTAATTGTAAATAATACCGATTTTTAGTCGGTTGATAGTGATTTTTTTTATAACTTTGTGGTTTATAAAACAGCGAATCAATAAATGGAAAATCCAAAAGTTCTACGAACCGAACACCTTTTTAAAACTTATGGCAAAAGGACGGTTGTAAGTGACGTTTCGATAAATGTTATGCAGGGCGAAATAGTAGGATTACTCGGTCCCAACGGAGCGGGCAAAACTACCACTTTTTATATGACAACAGGTCTTGTTGTGCCAAATTCTGGTAAAATTTTTCTGAATGACACCGAAATCACCGAATACCCCGTATATCAAAGAGCAAGAGCGGGCATAGGCTATCTGGCACAGGAAGAGTCGGTATTTAGAAAAATGTCGGTGGAAGACAATATTTTATCGGTGTTGCAGATGACCAAATTTTCCAATGTGAAACAGAAAGAAAAACTCGAAAGCCTTCTGAGCGAATTTCACCTCAATCACATCAGAAAGAACATTGGCGATAGGCTTTCAGGCGGTGAAAAACGCCGTACCGAAATTGCCAGATGTCTTGCCATTGAGCCTGACTTCATCATGCTTGACGAGCCTTTTGCGGGCGTTGACCCTATTGCTGTGCAGGATATTCAGGACATTGTTTGGCATCTCAAAGACAGGAATATAGGCATCCTTATTACCGACCATAATGTTGATGAAACGCTTGCTATCACCGACAGAGCATACCTGCTTTTTGAGGGCAAAATCCTCTTTCAAGGCACTCCTGCCGAACTCGCCTCGAACCCTGTGGTTAGAGAAAATTATCTCGGAAGAGATTTTGAACTTAAAAAGAAGACGAGAGTGTAAAGCTGAGAATTGAAAATTGTGTTAATTTTGTGGGATTAACCTTTAACATATTGTTATATCTTTAATTATCAGCAATAAACACACAAAACCTTGCCAAACTGTCGAATTTTCACAAACTTTCTCGATATTTTTGAACAAAAAAAAGACAGTCTTGTTTCGAGACAGCCTCTTTTTTTTGTCGGTACAAAGACTACTTTCTTATACCCAACTCTTTGATTAACGCACGATAACGCTCAATATTCTTGTCTTTGAGGTAATCCAAAAGTTTGCGGCGTTTGCCAACAAGCGTTTTGAGAGAGCGGGAAGTGCTATAATCCTTCTTATTTGACTTTAAATGTTCAGTCAAATGGCTAATACGGTATGAAAACAACGCTACCTGAGACTCAGGGGAGCCGGTATCGGAGTTAGACGTCCCGTATTTTCCGAAGATTTCTTGTTTCTTTTCAGAAGTTAAATACATAATTTTTATCTAATTAAGTTTCACAAAAATTGAGATGCAAAGGTACTACATTTTTTTGAAATACAAAAGCATTTTTCTAAAATAATCAGGGCAAACGCATCTTAATTAGTTAGGATTTTCAATAAATAATCATTATTCCATCCGGCATCGAGTCTTTTTCCCTTCACACTTCTCTTTTTTGATTGTTCATGTTTGATTAAA
>JAITNR010000205.1 GCA_031290375.1 Prevotellaceae bacterium
TTTAATCAAACATGAACAATCAAAAAAGAGAAGTGTGAAGGGAAAAAGACTCGATGCCGGATGGAATAATGATTATTTATTGAAAATCCTAACTAATTAAGATGCGTTTGCCCTGATTAATACAACTAATCGTTTATTTTAATCATAAAATTTATTAACTTTGTACAAAAAAATAATAATCATAAAAATGCTTTAAATCAAGTAGTTATGAGACACAGGATTAATCCGTTTTGGCTCGTTTATCTGATATTTATTTTTTTGCCTATTGGTGCGATTTTCACCATTTTGGCAGCTGTTCTGACGATAATATTCTCTTTTACAGGCGATTATTGTTGGTGTTATATTCCTGCAAAGATTTGGGCGCGAGTGCTTTGCTATCTGGCTTTTGTTGAAGTTGAGGTTAAAGGGCAGGAAAATTATTTGCCCCATAAATCGTATATTTTTGTGGCTAATCATGCAAGTGTTTATGACGTTTTTGTGATTTATGGCTGGTTGAACAGTCGTTTTAAGTGGATTATGAAAAATTCTTTGCGGAAAATTCCGCTTGTGGGCTTTGCCTGTCATAAGGCTGGGCACGTTTTTATCGACCGTTCCAATCCGATTAAGGCTCGACAAAGTATCAAAAACGCCGAGGAGAAGTTGAAAAATGGAGCATCGCTTGTGATTTTCCCCGAAGGACACCGTTCTAACAACGGCAAAGTTGGCAATTTCAAGCGTGGGGCGTTCAAAATTGCCGAAGACCTGAAACTGCCTGTTGTGCCTATCACCATTAAAGGTTCGTTTGAGGTGTTGCCTATTAATTCTTACTATATTGAACCTCATAAAATCAGCGTTATAATCCACAGTGTTATAAGTTTTGACAATGTAAATGATGAAAACATAGATGAATTTATACAAAAAACAAGGGAAATAATAGTAAATAATGATATATGAATAAAAATTTAGAAAAAATACTTTTTCTCGATATAGAAACAGTTCCGCAAACGGAATTTTTGCACTCTTTGCCAAGCGATTTGCGGGCACTTTGGATAGAGAAGATTGAAAATATCAGGCAACGTATGCCTGACAGTATCTCTGACGAACTGACCGATGATGAGAATTTTATGAAAACTGCGGGTGTTTATTCCGAATTTTCAAAAATAATCTGTATTTCTGTTGGCTGTTTTTACAGGAAAGATAATAAATTGGTTTTCAGGGTAAAATCGTTTTCAGGCGATGATGAAAAATCCATTTTGAATGATTTTTCGACTTTACTGCAAAAAATTATCATAACGCCGGAATATCAAATTTGCGGGCATAATATCAAGGAATTTGATATTCCGTTTATTTGCAGAAGATTGCTAATCAATAACTTGGAAGTTCCTGCTTGCATCAATGTGGCAGGCAAAAAGCCCTGGGAAACGCCCTTTATCGACACGCTTGAATTGTGGCGTTTCGGCGACTATAAGAACTACACTTCATTGAAGTTGTTATCGACTGTTTTCGGCATTCCAACGCCCAAAGATGACATTGATGCTTCGCAGGTCGCCGAAATTTTCTATCGGGGGAAAAATATTGCCCGCATAGCTATCTATTGCCAAAAGGACGTTATTGCAACGGCTCGTCTGTATCAACGTTTCTGTTCGTTGCCAATGCTTCAGGACGAGGACATTGAATTTGCCGATTAGCAACGGATATTTATCGTTAATGGTTAGTAATTTTTTTTTACATATTTTTTTTTTCAGAAAAATACATTACCTTTGCAGTCGAAATTGTTAAAATAAACTTTTTCAACCTGTATGTTTTAATCTTTGTATAATAATTACCAATAAAAATATTATGAGCAAAAATATTCTTAATAAGCAACACAATTCGACTACGCCTCTCGAAATATTAGTCAATGGGGTGATAGGTTTGTTGGCGCAATCGCCGATGGACGATAGTAAAAAAGAGCTGTACGCCCACAGGTTGAAAAATTTGGATTTGGAGATACTGACAGATGCGTATGCAGCGGTATCAGGTGCTGTTTCCCAATCAAATATGAAGTATGTTGTTTGTTTTTTTATCGACATGAACACATTGGATATAGGTCAGCTTTTCGGCATTAACCAAACAAGTGTGCGTACTGCCAAGTATCGTATCAGAAGGAAATTCGCAAAGAGTGATGTTTACCGTTTGTTGTTTTAGCAAAAGGGAACAAAAGTACGAGGTACTTGCGGGCATTTGTGGTAATAACGACAAATAGCTCTTTGAATAGGAGCGTAGTTTCAGCAGGTCAACGCAACTCCAAGTAGAAAAAAATTGTTGTTTGAGGTCCGCTCTCAAATGATAATTGAAACTTTTTTTGCACTTTTGGGTTGTTGCGTATCTTTAAAATACAACTTAATGTAAATAGATGATTAGAAAATTACTCAAAGAACGTATTTTGATTCTCGATGGAGCAATGGGCACATCAATTCAAAAACTTGGATTGACAGAAAAGGATTTCAGGGGAAACGAGTTTGAAAACCACCTTGTAAATATAAAAGGGAATAATGATATTTTAAATATTACTCAAAGTGATGTTGTTCGACAGATTCACAGAGATTATATTGCGGCAGGTGCAGATATTATTGAAACTAATACATTCAATTCCAACGAAATATCTCAAAAGGAGTACCATCTTCCAGAGTTTACCTATCGACTGAATTTTCAAGGGGCACAATTGGCAAAACAAGAGGCAATGCTTGCACAAAGAGCAGTTTTTGTTGCAGGAAGCATAGGTCCTACATCAAAAATGTTATCTCTTTCGCCTGATGTTAATCGACCTGCTTTCAGAGAGATAGATTTTGATACAATGGTTCTGTCATACAGCAAGCAGGTTGAAGGGTTGCTTGACGGTGGTGCAGATTTGTTGCTTGTAGAAACTGTTTTTGACGGAATCAATGCCAAAGCGGCTCTTTATTCTATCTCAACAGTCTTTGAACAAAAAGGAGTTGAAATTCCTGTAATGTTATCTGCTACAGTAAATGACAGGACGGGGCATTTATTGACAGGGCAAAATTTGGAAGCACTTTTTTATGCTGTATCACATTTCCCGCTGTTAAGTTTTGGACTGAATTGCTCTTTTGGGGCAAATATGCTGTTCCCGTTAATTGAGAGATTGAATAAAATTGTTCCCTGCTGTGTGAGCATTCACCCGAATGCAGGATTGCCCAATAAATACGGTTGTTATGATGAAACGCCTGAATTTACTGCAAATGAGATAAAGAAAATTGCCCAAAAAGGATTGGTTAATATCGTGGGCGGCTGTTGTGGAACTACTCCCGAACACATCAAATGTATAAAACAAACTGTTGAAAAATTATCTCCGAGAAAACACAATATCATAGAAAACAAATTGATTGTCAGTGGAAATGAGATAATTGTTGTTGATAAAAACATTACAAATTTTATAAATATAGGCGAAAGAACAAATGTAGCCGGCTCTTCTATTTTTGCAAAACTTATCAAGGAACAAGATTACGAAAAAGCTGCCTCCATTGCTCAAAAACAAGTTGAGAGTGGAGCTTCAATCATTGACATAAATATGGATAATGCCTTGCTTGACAGTAAAAAAGAGATGGAAAATTTTGTTCGCTATATAAACAGTTATCCAAATATTGCAAGGGCAGCAATTATGATTGATTCCTCCGATTGGCAGACAATTCTTGCAGGACTAAAAAACTGTCAGGGAAAGCCCATCGTCAATTCTATCAGTTTAAAAGAAGGCGAAGATGTTTTTTTATCTAAGGCAAAAGAAATCAAGAAATTGGGTGCTACAGTAGTTGTTATGGCTTTTGACGAACAGGGGCAAGCCGTTGATTTTCAACGCAAAATTGATATTTGCAGACGCTCGTATGATCTGTTGACCGAAAAAGTACATTTTTTTCCACATGATATTATTTTTGATGTCAATATTCTCACAATAGGCACGGGTCTTGCTGAACACAACAATTATGCCGTTGATTATATCAAAGCAGTAAAATGGATAAAAAATAATCTTAACGGCGCACTAACATCGGGAGGAATTTCAAATCTATCATTCTCATTTAGAGGCAATAACATAATTCGCAATGCAATGCATTCGATTTTTACGTATCATGCGATAAACGCCGGACTGGATATGGGAATTATCAACCCTGTGATGCTGCAAAATTATAATGAAATAAACCCTGAACTGTTGTTGTTGCTGGAAAATCTTATCTTAAACAGGAAAGAGACTGCCACAGAAGATATTATGGAATATTCAGAAAGGCTTAACTCAGTTCAGGAGGTTTTTAAAAATAATGACAGAAAGGATGACTGGAGAAACGAAAGTTTGGAAAAAAGACTGAGTATTGCCATAACAAACGGAATATCAGATTATCTCAATGATGACATAAATGAAGCATTGGAAAAATATGATTCTCCGGTTAAGGTCATCGAGGAGCCGTTGATGCAGGCTATGGACAATGTTGGAGAGCTTTTTCAAGAGGGGAAAATTTTTCTTCCCCATGTGTTAAAATCTGCACAGATGATGCGAATTGCTACCGATATTTTACAGCCATATTTGGTACAATTTGCTGAAAATAAAACAAATAAACGCAAAAAAATTGTGCTTGCCACAGCAAAGGGAGATGTACATGATATAGGTAAAAATATCCTTAGCATTGTTCTTTCGTGTGCAGGTTTGGAGGTAATAGACCTTGGCGTAATGGTTGATAATACGGTGATTATTAGCGAAATAAACAAACACAATGCGGATATTGCAGGCATCAGTGGTTTGATTACTCCATCTTTGAGTGAAATGGAAGATTTATGCAACCTCATGACAACAGAAAAGATGAGCACACCTCTTTTTGTAGGAGGAGCAGCCACTTCTCAGGAACATACAGTTATCAAATTATCGCCATTGTATCACTCCACTTTTTATGGAGGAAATGCCTCTGCTGCAGTTTCTTATATAAAAAAGATTTTGCAAAACAAAGAGAAATTTATAGAAAATTCCAGAGAAAAAAACAGAATTGTTGAGCAAAAATATCATACAAAAGACCACTCAGTTATTCCTTTTGAAGAGGCAAAAAAACGGAAACAGATTTTTTCTTTGGACAGTTTTATTCAAAAAAATAATTTTGGACAAGAGGATATTTTGATTAAAGATTTTAATATCAGCGATTTGATAGATTTTATTAATTGGAATATGTTTTTCAGATTCTGGGGTTTCAAACAGCACTATCCTGATATCCTGGAAAATAAAGAGGCAAACGAACTGTTTTTGAAAGGATTAGAGATTTTAAATGATAGAAAAAATGAGATAATAGCATCTGTTGTTGTAAAATTTCTCAACGCATATAGTGCGGATAATCAGATTATTATTGACAAAAAATATAATTTGCCCATGCTCAGGCAGCAATCTGACGGGGAGGAATGTAAATCTCTTGCTGATTATCTTCCTGACATTAAGCAAAATATGGTTTCAAAGATAGGATTATTCTGTGTTTCGGTAAAAGATTTGCTTGAAAGTGACGATAGAAAAAATTTCGACAGTTTGCTCAAACAAAGTTTGTGCGCCCGTATCGCAGAGGCTCTGACAGAATGGATTGAAAAGAATATTTCTCGCGGAAATAACGTTATTCGTCCTGCTTTTGGTTATTCGTCCTGCCCTGACCATTCAATGAAGAAAAACATTTTCGAGATTTTGAATGTAGAAAAGGAAATTGATGTATCTCTGTCCGAAAATTATGATATAATTCCTGCAACAAGTACATGCGGAATGTTTATTGCACACCCCAAAGCAAAAATATTTAACATAAAAAATATTGATATAGAACAATTTACATGGTATTCACAGCAACGAAAGATGACAGAAAATCAGGAAAAAAGATTTCTTGGTCATTTGTTGCCAGATTAATAATTCAGAATGAAAATCACAGATATACTGCAAAACAGCAAACAAGCTTTTGCTTCCTTTGAGTTAGTGCCGCCTTTGAAGGGCAACGACAGTGAAAAATTGTATTCTCACCTGCAACCGCTAATGGATTTCAGTCCACCTTTTATCAACATCACTTGTCATCGTGATGAGATTAAATATGCTCAGAATCAAGACGGTAGCATAAGAAAAACTCTCATAAAAAAGCGACCCGGCACACTCGCCATCATTGCAGCCATTTTGCGTAAATATGAGATTGAGATTGTGCCTCACGTTATTTGTGGCGGTGCGTCAAGGCAAAAAATTGAAGACGAACTGCTTGATTTTAACTTTCTTGGAATAGAAAATATTATGGCTTTGCGTGGTGATGCCCAAAAAGAGCAAAAGAGTTTTATCCCAGAGATTGATGGTTATCACAATGCTTTTCAATTAGTTAAACATGTTAAACGTCTTAATAACGGAATTTTTCTTGACAGTGAAGAGTTATCAATGGTAAAGACAAATTTTTGTATAGGTGTAGGATGTTATCCTGAAAAGCACAGAGAAGCTACTGATATTCAATCGGATATTGTCAGATTAAAAGAAAAAGTTGATTCAGGAGCAAATTATATAGTAACTCAAATGTTTTTTGATAACAGCTACTATTATTCATTTGTGGAAAAATGCAGGCAGGCAGGAATAAATGTGCCGATAATTCCAGGATTAAAGCCCGTTTCAACGTTAAAGCAGATGAATATTTTACCGAAATTATTTTCTATCAATATGCCTCAGTTACTTTTGGAAGAAATAACACGCTGTAAATCAGACATTGATATTTATAATCTTGGTATTGAATGGTGTATAAATCAAAGTAAAGATTTGCTCAAACACGATATTCCCGTAATTCATTATTACACAATGGGAAAGGCAGATAATATTAAACAAATTATCACAAGTGTTTTTTAATGTTATTCTATCTGTTGTGTATTTAGAAAAAATTGCATTTATGTGTTGAATTTTTAGAATAATAACTGAAAAAATTATATAAAATGGAAAAAATTGCAAGTTTTCAAGTTGACCATACAAGGCTAAAATGCGGGATTTTTGTCTCCCGCATGGATAAATTCAGGGAAACTATTCTCACAACATTTGATTTGAGGATGAAAGAGCCTAATAAAGAACCCGTTTTGAATGTTCCCGAATTGCATACAATCGAACATTTGGGAGCAACTTTTTTGCGTTCTCATAATCAATGGGCTTCAAAAACGGTATATTTTGGACCAATGGGTTGCAGAACGGGTTTTTATGCAATTTTTGAGGGTAACATTTCCTCTGCCGAAATCCAACCGTTAATAGTAGAGATGTTTCAATTTATAGGCTCTTTTCACGGCGAGATTCCGGGAGCAAAACCCGAAGAATGCGGTAACTGGCGAGAACAAAACCCGGAAATGGCATCGTGGGAAGCCAATAAATATCTTGAAACAATAACAAATCCGAAGTATGAAAATTTGAATTACCCCAACTAAAAAAATCTGTTTTTGGGCTAAAACATTTTTTAATGTGCTATTGTGCCTTACAAGTTCGGGATTTACAACCTGTTGTTCAGTGCCCCTAAAAAAATCAACTTTTTTTCGTTATTATCAATAGAATTACTACCTTTGCACTCTATATAACTAACGAAAATATGACAATCAAAGAAATACAACAAACCTGTGATTTGATTAATCAAAAACTCTACAACGAAGAAGTTGCAGAGGCTTTTCTGCTTATAAATGTGCTTTCCAACGAATTACAGGACTATAATTTGTCCTGCAAAATAGTGGAACTTGCGGCAATTTATAAAAATATGCTTAACTATAAACTGACTGATGTACGCGCAGATAAAGAGCAACAAGTTTATCACCGTTTTTTAAACGATGTTTTCGCTGTGGCTCAACAGGTTAAGGAGACGTTGTTCGTAAAACTTTCAAACAGGCACGAATATTCGCTTATAAGAGTTTTACCAACGTTAGGGCAATATGCCCCTGATGGCTTTACAAATTTTGAAAAAGTGCCTTTTCTTCTTCAATCGCATTATTTGTCTTATCCCATTAATGATTTAAAAAACAGTGATTTAAAGCCTGAATTATGGAATGAAATCATTGAAAAGCATCAGAAAATCTTAATTTTTCTGTTTAATTATATTTGGCTCAACAATACCTTTGTTGCTAAAGACTTGGAGGCAATCAAAATAATTTTAAACGATAAACTTGTTGGGGAAGATATTAAAAGTATTATGGTTTCAGCTTTGACTTTGAATATTTTACGTTTCTATGACGATAAAAAGTTTTTGTCTTTGCTCTCTATGGCAGACAACGAAAACAGTCTTGTAAGGCAAAGAGCCTTAGTGGGTTTGATGTTGATTTTGTCAAAGTACGGTAAGCGAATGAAGTTTCAGGAAAATATTATCAATAGAATCAAGGTACTCTGTGACAGTCCGACCTTTGTTGATTTGACAGGTAGTGTGATTTTCCAATTAATCAGAGCTACTGAAACAGAAAAACTTACAAAGTACATTAAGGAAGATATTATGCCTGACGTAATAAAAATTTCGCCTCAAATAGTTTCACATATCGAAAAAATGGACGATGAAGACGAATCGGATGATATTATAAAACCCAAACCCAGTATGCAGGATATTTTTGAAGAATATGGCTTGTCGGAAAAACTGCAAGAGTTCGGCGAGATGCAAATGAGCGGTTCAGACGTGTATGTAAGCACTTTTGCACAAATGAAAAACTTCCCTTTCTTCAATGTCATTTCAAATTGGTTTTTACCGTTTGACAAAAAAAATCCGTATGTGAGCCGTCTTTTTGACAAAAAGGATACGCTTTTTTCGGTTATTTTATCAAATCCTGCTCTATGTAATTCCGACAAATACTCTTTTTCGCTAAATCTACTTAGAATGGGGGACAATGAGCTCTCCGCAATGGAGACAGCGATAAGGGAAGAGAAAATTCAAATGGACGACGTAATCAAAGATATGAAGACCACCAACTCCCATTATGACGACCAAGTTATTTCAAATCAGTATATTCAGGACCTGTATCGCTTTTATAAACTCTATCCAAAACACACCGATTTTGAAAATCCACTGTTGGAAATTTTACAAGTAGCGGATAATGAGCTATTTAATATTATTTTTTCGGAACAGGAACAAGCTAATAAAATTGCAGAATATTTTTATACCTATAATTTTTATAATCAAGCAAATAATCTCTTTTTGCAAAATTATAATCCCAAGAATCCGGATTCGGCTATTTGCAGAAAAATCGGTTATTGCTATCAGCAAAAACTTGATTATAAGAATGCCCTGAATTATTACATTACAGCAGAAAGTTTGGAGAAAAACAACACTTGGACTTTGCGTAGAATGGCATATTGTTACAGGAAAACAGGCAATTATACACAAGCCTCAGACTGCTACAAAACCCTGTTGGAAAATTCAAGCGAAGATTATAAGCTGATGTTCCGCTTAGCGATGTGTTATATGGAAGACGAAAATTATGACGCTGCCGTTTCTCTCTTTTATAAAATCAACTATTTAATGCCCGATTATCCAAAAATTAAAAACGTTTTACTTTGGAGCACTTTTTATAATGGCAAATTACAGCAGGCTAAACAGTTAATTGACAAAATTATGTCCGAGAATCCGGATACAAACGATTTTATTATGGCAGGGCATATCATTCTGGCTTTGGACGATAGACAAACGGCGGTCGATTTATATAACAAATCATTTTCTTTATCGAAAAATGCGTCCGATTTTTTGATAAATTTCAACAATCATAGAGAGAAACTTTTGGAATTTGGAGTAAAAGAAACCGTTATTTCTTCTGTAATTGAGGCAGTGTTGATGAGTTATATAAAAACGGATTGAAAGTTGAGTTTAACGGTTATAAAAAAATAAAAGACACCTTGAAATTGAGATTTCAAGGTGTCTTTTTGCCGCTAAGGCACACTCACCTTATGAAACAAATATCTGAACGACGGTTTGGCAAGTAATCAATAGAGGGGGCATCCTTAATCACGCCACGTCCTGCTGCTTCAACAATTCTGTCTGCCTTTATGCCGTACTTAATCAACGCTTCTTTTGTTTTCTTTGCTCTGATCTCTGTTAATTTTTGGTTGTTATAACCTTTACTTACACCCTGTTCATCAGCATAAGAGTTGATTTGAATTTTGAGAGAGGGGTCAGCTTCCAACTGGCGCGCAATCTCTGCAAGAGTGATATTGGATACTGAGGAAATTACGGATTGATCGGTTGCAAAATAGATAGCCAAACAATTTTCATTTCCATAATTTCTTTTGCCTGTATTGTTATAGTTGTTGCCGGGGGTGGTAGCATTACCTCCTCTAACATAAGGAACATTGTCGGTACCTTCTATTGGCACTCCATAATAATCCACAGGTGTATTAGGGGGAGTATTAGGATGACGGTCTCTGATATCCGGTACGCCATCACCATCGCTATCCCGCAGTTTGTCCATATCTGCCTCCAAAGCCTTGATTCTCGGTTCGAGTTTCTTCACTGCATTGCTGACAGAGTCAACCTTTTTAGCCAAAGAATCAACTTTCCCTGAAGTCATATCAACTTCATATATACATTGTGCCATATCACGAACGTGATAGAGTTCTTTGTTGCCCGGACTGTTGATTTTCCAGCGAAGACCAAGCCCTGCAAAAACAGTGGCGTCATTGGTGTTACCTTTCACAGAGGCATCATAAAAATCTTTGGTATGGATCCGGTATTGAATATTAGCCAATACAGCCAACCATCTCGTAGCATTCCATTCAACCGTTGTACCAATCGGAAATGTTGCAGCATGAGCCGCTTTTTGATTTGATCCGGGCATAATATTATATATGTCATTTTCCCAATAAGGACTTGTATCGCCAGCTTGTATACTACCGTCTTCGCTACCATATTTATAAGTATGTGACTTCAACTTAAAGAAAGAAACACCCGCTCCAATATTTGCATACCATTGCCATCTTTGAGGGCGGCACCCGTAGAAAATATTTAGGATATTAAGCGAAACACCAAGCGAAACTTCATGGTTTAGTCCCTTGAAATTATATTCTGTTCCATCGTATGTTGTATGGTCTTGATATCCAAACTGAGGCATGTTTTCATTTTTATAACGTGATGTCCCTCCGTAGGGGTTGTACAAATATTCGGCAAATATTCCCCAAATTGGACTGAAAGTATATTCAAGATTGACAAGTCCTGACATCATGCTCCACGATTGTGGAAGAATATCCGATCTATCCTGTCGAGTTATATCTCCATTTAACCAACCCACTCCGAGAGTTCCCATTATTGACCAATGGTTAGCCCTCGTACGATACTGAACAATTTCCTTTTTTGTTGTATCAGGATTAACTTTTTCAATTTTAATTTTTTGCTGTCCAAAAGTTTCAAAACACAACAAAACCGAAAAAAATAGTAACGTTAACTTTCTCATAAAGTATTAAATTTTATTTTTTATTTCATTCATTCATTCATTTTCATACATACTACGATAGTGTAAGCAAAAAACGTGCCAAACAGCGTGTTTTAAACGCAAAAAAAAGATAAAATCCTATTTAAAAAACATCTAAATGAGACTTTATCCTTTTTTATTTTAATAAGCCCACAAATCTTGCTCAAAATCAAGTATTTCAGCTTCTATTCTGTTTTGTTCCTGACGAATAAAACGCGGGTCTTTGATAGTTGCATCTACGTCCTTACTTGTTATGTCATAGTCCTTCATTATGTAACTATGATAATAGTTACTGTTCAAAAACTCGTCAAAATCAACGTTAGCCATTGTGTTTCTACCGTTCATTTTTATAAAGTCTTCTTGCAGGAACGGACGAAGAGACTCAAAAGGTACCCAGAAATATACAGATGTATGAATATCCTCACCTGCCATGTGGTTGTAATTTTCGTCATAAAGAGGAGCAATAGCCATAATCTGGCTGTGGAACGTAGAGGTTGCCTTGTTGAAATAATAAAGTACCTGCAAATAGTATTTTATTACGCCTGGAGCCATATAATTAACCCTTGCCCACGTATTATCGTCCTGATATCTGAGTCCTGTTACATCGAGAAAATCTTCTACATTAAACAAGTTTTCTGCGGTAAAGTCGGGAACATAAGTCTGTTCAAAGTTAGTTTGTGACTTGTACGCTGTAAGTTTTCCCTCCAAAAGATTTGAGAATATTATGGCAAACAGATTTTTAGGTGCTCCGGGAGCCAAATCTTCTACAGGATAATACAACGAACGGTTTTGCTGTTCGCGCAAATCTACTACTCGCAATACTTTTCTTCTCCATATTACATCGTCAATTCTTGGGTTGATAGATATAACCTTGTTTTGAACATGTTCAGGTTCTACCCTTATTTGAGTTAATGCTCCGTTGTTGTCAAACAACAACTGTGTGCTGTCTGACGAAAGTTTCTGCTGAGCCTGTACGCTGCCAAATAGGAACAACATCACTATCGGCAAAGAAAATTTTACATTTTTCATATCTCTAAAATATTTTATATTCAACATTTTTTTTTTAATTTATTATCTATCTCTTATTAAGGTAAGTTAAACCTCGGATAGCTCAAGGTAGTTGTCTTGGCACCTGTAACTTTTATTTTTTCCAAAATCACATACGTCCCCGATTTAGCCTTTCTGAAAATACCCTGTTGAGCCTCAGTAAAGTTTTTTCCGCTTGAAGGCGATGAAGTAAGTCCTTCACGTCCGTCTGAGATGGAAAAAGTAAAACTCTGTATGTTGAAAGTTGCCTGAAGCAAACCATCTTCGTACTCAGCCACTACATCTGCGGAGGCAAGGTTTTGACGGGTTGGTCTGACATTGGTAGTTTTGTCAGGGTTGTACAGCACTTGATTACCATTTGCATCTTTATATCTAATGAAAATGGTCGGGTCGGGCAGTGTTCTTACACGGAACTTTTGCGAACCCATGCTTATTGTTTTTCCGTCAACATTTGCAGAAACGTTGATTGTTACACCATCATACGAACTTGGACGGCAAACGTACATACCATTGCCTTGAGCCTCCAATTTACCGCCTGTCGCTGAGATAGACAGTTTGTCAGAGGAAAATCCAGGAGCTGAAATACTCAGTTTGTTGGCATAACCCATATAAACCACGTTCATATCTATGTTGGCAATAGTAGTAGACGGAGGAACAACCGAATATTCTCTCTTAAAAGGATAGTCTTTTGCCGCGCCTGTAATGGGGTCTTTTAAGACAATTCTGCCTGAGATTTCGTGTGTGCCGATACCGCCTGAACCTGTTGCAAACATACCGTGCACGTCGTTAAGCAACGAACCGTTAACAAAAATATCAGGTCTGGCATTGGTGTCGCGTGCCGCAAGGATTATTCTTGCCTTATACTGACCACCCTGCACAACATTTTTGGATTCTGGAATAACCTCGGCAAAAACTTCATTTACACGATAGTCGCCTGCATCCGTACGGCTTTTAAGGTACTGGATAGCCTCAGTTTGAGCCTGACGGACATCGCTTTGGTATTTTGACAGCATTGTTACCGTAGCAGCCAAAGGCATAGACTCAAAATTAGCTGTTACCCAATCCATAGGAGCGGCTTTGTCGGTTGTCGGAACAGGCACTGTTGAAAAAACTCTGTCATATTCGACATTCTTTTTTTCATTATTTACATCATCTTTGTATATGCCTTTTATGTATTCGCGATATTCGTCAATTTTTCCCTTAAGAATTTTACCATTACCGTTATTTATTCCGTAAATGCCTGCCACATTGGTATCATCTTGCTTTTTGATATTAACGGCGATTGTATCGGCTTTTTTACCGTCTGCCATTCTGACTATCTGGTACTTGAAATCCTGCATATAGTTAAACAGTTCATTCGACTTTGTTTCGACCTCTTGCGCCTTTCTCAACCATTCGCCAATCTTGTCGGGGTATCTCTCATTCAACTCTTCAAATGATGCCATCAAATCCTTATTTCTTTCATCATTCGACCGAATTGAAGTTAACAAACCTCGATTTACCATATTAAACCCTTTTAGGATGTCCGCCGACACATTCAGAGCCAACATCGCAGTCAGCACCAAATACATCATGGCTATCATCTTCTGTCGCGGGGTTTCCGGACAATTTTTTGCTCCACTCATTTATATATTCTTTTTATTATATAAATTAAATAACTCTTTATCTATTTATTAACTGCGAATAGCGTTAAGCATATTACCGTAAACACTGTTCAAATCAGAAACATGTTTGGCAAGTTTTTCTGTCTGTTGCTTGTATGTTTCCATATCTTTGGCAGTAGCATTAACGGTTGCAAACAATCTTTCCATGTCTGACGAGGCAGAAGTGATTTTACCTGTTTGCGCATTAATTGCCTGAGCCTGAGTGTTAATTGCCTCTGCCTGACTTTGAATGTTTTTGAGTTCAAGTTCGTAAACCGAATTGATAGCACTCATACTCTTTTGCAAATTGTCAGTGTTTGAAGCGTATATCTTTGTTCCTTCCGAAACATTAATCAGATTGGAAGAAATCTCTTGATAAGACCTAATCATACCAGCCGAAACTTCGTCCAAATTCTGCTGTTTTGTAGTGAAGGAAGAAACCGCACTTGTGGCATCGGTAAGAGTTTTTCCAAACGCCTCGGTTGCAACTGCTGCACTCGAAATGTTCCCAAGTTTGCCGGCTGTTTCAGAAAGTTGTTTAATACCTGCTTCAAGTTTTTTAGCATCTTCATCTTTTAAGGATGCACCAAAAACTGAACTTCCGCCAATGGCAACAGGCTCAGCCCTTTCGCCCATAAGCGAGGGATAAACATTTTCCCAATGATAATTTTTGTGTGGTTTTTCAAATACTCCGATAAAGAAAAGGACAGCCTCTGTAATCATACCTGTTGAGAGAACATAACCCGCTGCAGGCCAGTGCATAATTTTAAACAATGCCCCTAAGATTACGATGGACGCGCCTACCGAATAGAATGCTGCAACTGTACGTTGTCCTGCATTACTGTTGTACCAAATAGCAAATTTGCTTGGTTTTTTAACTGCTGTTGTTTGAGTATTAGCCATGATTGAGAAATTAAGATATTTTTTTTAATTATTAATTTTACCTGTTTTTCTATTTTAAATTCGATGATTTGATTGTGAGTTCAAGAATAAATCTTTAATTTTAATTCTTTAACTCCAAGTTAGTTGCCTATGTAACTGCGAACACAACGGAAACCGATAGAGGCACTCCTTTTGTTCTGATATTCGTATGACACCGTACCACATTGCAGATATGCAGCAACATCTTTCCACGAGCCACCTCTTATTACTTTACGTCTCATAACGGCAGGATCGTCTTTTTTTGCCTTGTAATTGTAGTGCGGGTTCATATCCAAAGTAAAGTTATCCAATTGGTCATCGTAGGTTGTGGCTGTCCATTCTGCTACGTTTCCTGCCATATCAAACAAACCGAAATCGTTTGGTATATAGCTTCCAACCTTGCACGGATACAAGTAACCGTCTTCGGTATAGTTGCCCCTCATAGGCTTGAAGTTTGCAAGGAAACAGCCTCTGCGGTCGCGAATATATGGTCCTCCCCAAGGATAGATGGTGTTGTGCCTTCCTCCGCGAGCAGCATATTCCCACTCTGCATTTGTAGGCAAACGCCATTCCTGTGCTCTTGGTTGTCCTGCATTTTTGTACAATTCAGTTCTCCACCAGCAGAATGCAACTGCCTGATCCCAAGAAATGCCTACTACAGGAAATTCTCCAAAGCCGGGATGAGCAAAGTAGTTCTGCATCATTGGTTCGTTGTAACTATACGAAAAGTCTCTCATCCAAACCATTGTATCCGGGTAGATGTTGATGATTTTTGTAGAAATCAGGTCGCTTCTGTGCCTGAGCGGTTTAACGATAACGGTATCGTGAATTGCTCCATTTTCAGTAATCCAGGCGGAGTCCACTTTGACTTTTGCCTGCGGATTGTAATCATTGATATATGGATTAAACTCATTGCCGGGAAGAGCGGCTTGGTCGTAATTAACGGATTTGTATTTGTATATCAATATCTGTGCATTGAGCTGCCCGTGTTCAATCATATCCTCACCATAAAAATACATCTGTTGAACGGCGTTAAACTTTGCCGTTGAAACATCGTCATCTTCGTTATACTTTGCCTTCCAGGGAACTTTGGTTTTCCAGTTCAGTATGGAATCCACTTCGGGTCCGTCAAGAGTGTAATTGGTTCTCTCTTTAAACCATTTCGCTGCCTGGTCTTCGTCTGCACTTTCGAGTTCTGTCAATAGTTTCGTTCTTACAATAGAGTCTCTTACCCAATCAACAAACTGGCGGTATTCACCGTTTGTAATCTCGGTCTGGTCCATCCAAAACGCATCAACCGAAATATGCTTTTGATTGGTCTGTAGTGCCCAAGTAGCAGACTGCTCATTGGAACCCATATTAAACGAACCTCTTGGCACAAACACCATTCCATAGGGTGTTGTTTCCTTTTTTGACTTGCTGTAAACACCAACCAAATGACCTTTTGGTTTTGAACAACCCGTAATGCTTAACAACAGTGTCGCTATTACGGCGAAAAATAACTGCTTTTTCATCATTGAATATTTTTTATTGTTAATTACAATTTTATTTCTTTCTTATAATTTATAACACTAAACATCATTCCATAGAAACGTAATAAAATTCAATTTATTGTGCTGACCATAAATTTTTCTTACTACCTACCAATTTCAAAGTGCAAAGATATATATTTTTTTTTATACAATAAACGAAAAAAAAAAGTTTTTTTTTTTTTTTTTTAACAAAAAAAGTAAAAGATTGATTATCAATAGTTTGTCTTTATAAAATTCTTAAACTTTTAAAAGCCTTACTTTTTTCCCTGACAAGAGCAAATTCATAGGTTGCAAATATCTCGTGAGTGCCAAAACTGTTGGTAATCCATTTGTTAGTGGGTAAATCAAAAGTATATCCCACATCGAAGCCCTCAAACAATTTTATGCCAAACATCAGAGATACAGCATCTTGCAATCCATAGCCTGCTCCAGCCCAAAATTTATTTTTTATATCCAAAATTACGGAAAAATGGGTAGTCCAGTCTGTAAAATCTGATACAATTAAGACATTTGTTCTTATTTTATAGTCGGGATTCCTTGTTGAAAAGTCATATCCGCCGTGAATTTGCATTAACGGCTTGATTTTAAAATCGGCTTGATCGCCCAAACTTATACTGGGAGACGTGATATGGCTTAACGAGAGTCCAACCCTGTAATTGTCGGTCAAGAACTGAGCACCAAGCCCCAAATTGAACCCCACGCCCGACTGTTTTCCTGTAGGTATTTTCGGGTCGTTGGGGTGGTGATAGTCGCTTTCGGTGATTTTGCTGATGTTAATGCTGTCGCCATTGCATATAATATTTATAAAACCCAAAGTGGCACCGAAATTTAGTTTGCTCTCTTTGAACACATATTTGTAGGAATAGGAAAAATTCGCCTGCTGATTGTTGAAAACGGAAAAAATATCGCTGACAAACTGAATTCCCAAGCCGTGTTCCGAATTGAATATTTTTAATGGCATATCTGCCGAGAGTACAGATGTGATTGGGGCACCTTTCATCCCTAACCATTGTGTCCGTTGAAAAATCGAAACCTGCATCATCGACTGTTCACCAACGTATGCGGGGTTGATAAGGCAAAGATTGTTCATATATTGAGAAAACTTTCCGTCAAACTGTGAATATGAGCTGTTTGGAAAACTTGTTAGCATAACAATACAAACGACAAAAAGTCTCGTAAAAATAATCTTTTTTTCACAAGTTTTTATCAGACAAACAATATTTCCCCTTATTTTTTCTTTCATCTACAAAAATACGCATTATCTTAATCGTAAACGAAAGAAAACAAAAAATATTGTTGCTAATCCACAATTAATATTCTTCCTCATTAAAGAAGAAATCTTCCTTACTTGGATAGTCAGGCCAGATACTTTCGATATTTTCATAAATATCTCCATCATCTTCAATACTTTGAAGATTTTCGATAACTTCGAGCGGAGCACCCGAACGCATTGCATAATCTATTAATTCGTCTTTGGTTGCAGGCCAGGGTGCATCTTCTAATTTTGAGGCTAATTCCAGTGTCCAATACATAACTTGCTTACAGTTTATAAAAAATTCTAATTCAAAAATTTCTGATTCAAAAAAATGGGTGCAAAGGTATAACTTTTTTTTGAATTTTATGCTAATTATTTTTCACTTTTTTATTGCATCATATCTGCTTGTGTTTGAGGGATTTAAGTCCGTAAGAATTTTGTAGGCGTCATCTTTTTCTTTTTGCGAGCCGTGTTTTGAGAAAATATTTATCAATTCATCGACCTTGGCATCAATAAAGGATATAATTGCTATTGACTGCGGTTGAAGTTTGTTTACCTCTTTCAATATGGGCAATCCTTCGGCAATTTTGGCACGTGCATTGGCAACATTTGAAATCATATTATCCAATCCAAGTCTGTGATAATCATAAACATATTCCCTAAATTTCTTAAATCTTTCATCTAAGAGATTATTCACAAGTTCGTAGCGTTTGCCATTTTTGTCAAAAGCCTTCCAGCCTGCTCCCTCAGGCTCGGAACGGCTTTGCGAGAGATTGACTATTTGCTCGGCAAGCGTAAAGCAACCTGTCCCTCCGAGCTTTTGAAACGAGTCCAAATTGTAGCCGATGATAATGTAGGCATAGTACGCCAAAACCGCAACCAGATTGTTCTCGTATGTAGCACTAACTTGCAATGGATCAAACTCATAGTAGGTAAAATTCACCGCAGGGTCGCGCAGATTGAGCAGGGTAGAGGAGTAGCTGCTACTCCAAATTGGGCGGCGCGATTGAATTTGCATCTCGCACGAAAAAATATTGTCTGTTACCGTTTTAAAGACTATACCTATCGAACAGTCGATTCTCTCGCTCTGTGTAAAGGTCAGGTTTGTCCATTTTGTGTTGTTCATCAACTCGTTAATTGAGTTTTTAAGCGTTTCAAACACCTGCCTGCTTACTATATTCTGCACCTGTGATGAATTTACGGTTATATTGCATTTCAGCTCCTGAGCGTTCATACACACACAACTTACAGCAAACACTGCCAAAAATACTGTTCTTTTAATCTGCATATTTTTTTAGACTGAATTTTACTGCAAAGGTAATTTTTTTTTCTTGTAAAAATAGTCCTTCTGCTGCTTTGTGATAAAAAATTTTCTTTTTCAAAAAATTTCTTGTATATTTGCAGAAAAAATAATTACTAAACAAACACAACGATTATGGAACCGCTAGAACGATTTTTGAAGTATGTGTCTTTTGCGACTGCTTCCGATGAAAACACCAATTTAACACCAAGTACTCCCGGTCAATTTGAATTTGCCAAATACCTGGTAGAAGAGCTGAAATCCATCGGACTGCAAGAAGTTGATCTGGACACCAATGGTTATGTGATGGCAACTTTACCGTCCAATGTGGATAAAGATGTGCCTGCAATAGGTTTTATCGCTCACCTTGACACTTCGCCCGAGGCGAGTGGCAAAAATGTCAAGCCAAGACTCGTGAGAAATTATGAGGGAGGCGATATTTTGCTAAACGAAGAAAAGGCTGTCGTGATGAAAACGAAAGTTTTCCCCGAAATTAGACAATATATGGGAGAAGACATACTTGTTACTGACGGCACTACGCTACTTGGAGCGGATGACAAGGCAGGTATTGCCGAAATTGTTACTGCAATGCAGTATCTTATTGCTCACCCTGAAATCAGGCACGGAAAAATTCGCATAGGTTTCACCCCTGACGAAGAGATTGGAAAGGGTGCCGATTTCTTTGACGTGGAAAAATTTGGCTGTGATTGGGCATATACCGTTGATGGCGGCGAAATAGGCGAATTGGAGTATGAAAACTTTAATGCTGCAAGTGCCAAAATTACTTTCAATGGACGGAATGTTCATCCAGGGTATGCGTATCACAAGATGATAAATGCAATGAGGCTTGCCGCACAGTTTATAAATATGCTGCCTCGTTACGAAACCCCCGAACACACCGAGGATTACGAAGGCTTTTTTCACCTTACAAGCATGGAGGGAACGGTTGAAAGTGCTACTTTGCACTATATTGTCCGAGACCACGACAAAAACAAGTTTGAACGGCGCAAAAAAGAGATGCAACATCTTGTAAATAAGATAAATGGTGAATTTGGATCCGATATTGTCGAAATTGAGCTCAAAGACCAGTATTACAATATGCGCGAAAAAATTGAACCCGTAATGCACATTATAAAACTGGCAGAGCAATCAATGAAAGAGGTTGGTATTAAACCAAAAGTTCGCCCAATTCGCGGAGGTACAGACGGAGCGAGACTCTCGTTTATGGGGTTGCCTTGCCCTAACCTCTTTGCAGGCGGACACAATTTTCACGGACGTTTTGAATACATTCCTGTTCAGTCAATGGAAAAGGCATCTGAATTGATTGTAAAGATAATTGAAAATTTAGAAAAAAAGTCGTAAATATGAATAGTGAACAATGAATAATGAATAATCTAACTTCATTGGAACACAAAAAACTTATAATGTTTTTAACTTGTGTATTGCTTTGTTCCTTACAATGACGTGTTGCCCTTGGACTTTGCGTCATTGCGAGGAACAAAGCAATTCGGAAGCATTTTATATCTTATATATTTTTCATTGCAAGAAAGGTAAAAACTTTTTTTTGTTTGAAAAAAATATTGTAATTTTGCAAGAAAATATGCTACAGCAAATATCTAAATTTTGAAGATGCCATTATGCCTTTCAAGGGCAGCAGTTGGCAGAGATAATTATGGACAAAAAGCTAATATTGTGGTATATGAGTGGGTTGTATATTTACGAATTGCTTGAATAATAAAAAAGGGCAAAGCCGACAAATCATAAAATTTTACTTTTTTAAATTTTTCCCATAAAAAAAATAAAAATCATAAAAAAGAATGAAGACTACACCATTTACAGACATTCACATTGCTTTGGGCGCAAAAATGCACGAATTTGCGGGCTACAATATGCCCATTGAGTATCCAACAGGTATTACTGCCGAACACCTTGCCGTTTGTTATGGCGTTGGTGTTTTTGACGTTTCGCACATGGGCGAATTTTGGGTTAAGGGCAAAAATGCTCAAAAGTTTTTGCAGCGTGTTTGCAGCAACGACATTGCTTCGCTTGCCGTTGGCAAGGCACAATACAACTGTTTTCCAAATGGAAATGGCGGCATCGTTGACGACCTTATCGTATATCACTACGAGGACGAAAAATATATGCTCGTCGTTAATGCCGCAAATATAGATAAAGATTGGGCTTGGGTTAATAAAAACAAGATTGAGGGTGTTGAGTTGGAAAATTCGTCTGACAATATTGCTCAGCTTGCCATTCAGGGACCAAAGGCAACCGCTCTTTTACAGGAACTTACGGCTGTAAAACTTGAAAATATTCCATACTATGCCTTTGAAGTCGGCGAATTTGCCGAGGTAAAGGACGTGATTATCTCAAATACGGGATATACGGGTGCAGGCGGCTTTGAACTCTATTTTTACAGGCAATACGGTGAAAAAATTTGGAATGCTATTTTTGAAGCCGGTAAAAAATACGATATAAAACCTGTTGGACTTGGCGCAAGAGATACTTTGAGGCTCGAAGTCGGTTTCTGTCTTTACGGACACGAAATTGACGACACCACATCGCCTATTGAAGCAGGTTTGGGTTGGATTACAAAACCATCGGAGGGCAAAAACCTTATTGACGGAGAACTTTACACAGAGCAGCGCAAAAACGGTGTGAAGATGAAACTTGCAGGCTTTGAACTCAAAGAAAGGGCTATTCCTCGTCAGGACTACGAATTGACGGACGGCAAAGGTACAATCATAGGCAGAGTAACATCGGGCTGCATGTCGCCAACTGCCAAAATTGGCGTTGGTATGGGCTACGTAAAACCTGAGTTCTCAAAACTCGGCACTGAAATTGCGGTGCTTATCAGAGGCAAAGAGGTTAGGGCAGAGGTAGTTAAACCGCCTTTTAGGAGATTGTAAGCTCAGGTAATTCTAAAAAATGAGGCAGTCTCAAAAGCGTTTTTAGCATGCAGACTTTTTTTGAATGAATACATGAACAATTTTTTGAATGAATAACGAACAATGAATAATGAACAATTAAAAGGAATATGAAATGTGATTTTTTAATGAATATAGAACGCATTCATTATTCATCTTTCAGACATACCTTTTCGTTATTGCGAGCAAAGCAATGATGAAAAGGTTTGTCGTTTAACTTCTTTGAATGGGCTTCTTAACTTCTTAAAACTTTCACATCTCACTCAAAATTTTAGCGAACTGCTCAGCTTGTGTTTTGCGAGAAAATTGCCTGATGAAGTCTTTGTTAATTGTCTGATGAGTAAATCCTTGCGTTTGCCATTCGTTGAGTTTGGACAGTATAAATTCGGCACTCTGTTCAACATTTGAGGCTGCTACTCCTGAGTTGCTTTTGTTGATAATTTCTTCTATAAAACTCTCATCATTTCTGACGCACAAAATTGGTTTTTCAACTGCCATATATTCAAAGAGTTTTGTGCCTAAAATTCCTTTTGGCGACTTGTTTTCGGTGGCTTTGTTTGCCAAAAGCAACAAAATAGAACTGTTGTTCAGTATTTCAGGCACCTGTATGTTTTGAACAGTTCCAAATATTGTTATAAACTCCTCAACATCAAACTTTTGAGAGAGAGTTTTGATTATTTCTTTTGAAGTTTCGTTTATCAAATAAAATTCTAATCTAAACTTATCTTTTTCAATAAGTTTCTTGTCTGCCAATATTTTAACTGCCTCAAAGAGCAGAGTAGGATTTTTGATGTCCAAACTTTCTATTCTGCCAACGTAGGTGATTTTAAATTTTTCCGCATTAACTTTTTGATAATTAAATAAATCAGGGTCAAAACCGTTGTAGATTAACTGCACATTCGGGTTGAATTTTTTTAAAAAATCTCTGTGCCATTCTGAAACGGTTGTTATAGTGTTTGCCTTGGGTAAAATGCTGTTTCGTTGTTTCAAAAAATGCTTTTTTATGTGCTTAGTAACAAAATCATTGATTGCATTTGATTTTATCAATAACCTGCTTGCATATTCGTCATTGGGAAATTGCTCGAAAATGTCTCTGATGTCCAACACAAAAGGGATTTGATGCTTCACAGCGAGTTCCATAGCTGCTTTTGCAAAACAGGTTCTAAACGAGTTGCTTGACAGGATAATCGAAATGTTGTTGTTTTTCAGTAATTTTTTTGCCCTGTTTTTTATGATAACTTCCTTGTAATCAAATAAATAATCGGCTATAAAAACAAATAAATATTTTAGTTTGCTGACATTGTTTTTTTTGTTGTGAAAAAAATTGATACAGGTAACATTCTCATTTTCAGTTATATTTTTGTAATATTTTTGAGAATTATATTCAGTTATCACTATTGGTTTCCAGCCAAGTGAGGGCAAATATTTGCACAAATACCCCATTCGTGGGGCAAAAGATGGAGGGAGAGCATCGCACAGAATCAATATATTCTTCATTCTTATGGGTTTTAGCATTTTTAATTTTACATCAACAGAAATTTGAGTTGTTGGCAAAGTTACATATTTATTTTATAATGTAGCAACGCAAAATAACAATACCAAATGAAATGGAAGATGTATTTAATGAAAGGGGGTGTAATATTGTATCACCCCCTTTTTACTTTTTTTGAAGATATTCCATGTAATTTATCCTTATCAAAACTTCACTTCAAGTTTTCGATATAAACAGGGTGATAATCAGGCAGTAGGGTAGGGTGCAATGCCCAAATTACGTCCATTAGGATTTTGTCGGGGTTGGCTACACCGTTTTCCCAGAAGTCGTTTGCTCCGTCAGGATGCTGCGCTGCGGTAAAGGCGAATACAGAGCCTTTTTGTGCTGCCTCGAAAAGTTTGTTTCGTTCGTCCATTGCAAACAGTTTTTTCAGGGTATTTACAGGTGCGTTAAGCCAGATTTGTGAACCGTGAAAGTTCTGTAAAACAGTTTCATAACTGAGCGAAAGACTTGTAGTTGTGCTGTCGTTTTTGTAAAGATAGTCGCTGCCGGCATCGTTGAAAAGTTGCCCCATGTAGCTTTGTCCGCCGGGCATATACCATGTGCCTTTGAAGTTTCCCCCTGCCATAATTGTTGGCTTGACTTTCACGTTTTCAGTCAGTTTCTTTGCCTGAAAATAGTTTTTTTCGATTTGAGTAAAAATTGAGTCAGCCTGATTTTCCATATTGAAAAATACGGCAACAAATTTTAGCCATTCAGCACGTCCGAGCAGTGAATTTTCCGTCCATTCGTTGTTGTAAACTACTGATACTCCTGTATTTACAAGTCGTTTTACAGTTTCGTCCTGATGATTGTAGGAGGGGAGCATAAAGATTTGCGGTTGCAAAATCATAATTCGCTCAATATTTGGATTAAACGCATCGCCCAAATCACTTATATGTCCGTCCCTAAAATTTTTGCTAATAGTCTGATTATAAACGATATTTGCCGAACAAATACCTTTTACCGAGTTGATTTTGCCAAGCAATTCCAAAAAACCATAGTAAGTGGTTGAACCTGTGGCAATTTTGTTCACAGGCACTACAATTTTCAGTCCATCTTGGGGAGTGTTGATTTCCTTATTATCAACTAAATATAAAATTTGTTGGATAGCATCGCTTTTCCATGGATTTTTTATTGTAACTCTTTTGTAATCTTTAAAGCGGTCAATTTCAAAACCTTTGGCATAGCTTATTTTTATCTGTGTGGAAGGCAAATTTTCTTCCTGCTCCCCACGTTTTTGGGAGCAGGAAAAAAATGCGAGTACAAATATTGCCAAAATGGCGAAATGTTCAACTGTTTTGCAATCTATTTTATGCATAAAATACTTCATTATGGATGAAAAATAAACAATTATTGATATGAAAATCCTGTGGATTTTTAAACCAACTTGCTTGTTGTGGATAAGCAAAGCAATTAAATAAAATCAGACTATTCATCCTTTTTTGCAAATGTATCCGGAGTGCTGCTTCATACCTTGCAATGACGCGAAGCAAGATGCAATGACGTGAAGTCCAAGCGAATGCGTCATTGCAAGGTACGAAGCAATCCAGAAATTAAACATTATAAATTATTTATTTTTTGCACCACAATTACTCAAAATCACTTTTTCGGAATATTTTCCAGAGTTGCCGTAAGGAATTTCCAGTATTTGCCAACGCTTTCGATGTTCACCTTTTCATCGGGTGAGTGCGGGTGGCGGATTGTAGGTCCGAACGAAATCATATCAAGGTTAGGCTCTGCCGCTCCGATAATGCCGCATTCCAAACCTGCGTGAATAACAGTAACTTTCGGCTCTTTGCCAAATTCTTTCCTGTAAACTTCCTGCATAGTTTTGAGTATCGGCGAGTCAGGATTTGGGTTCCAACCGGAATAACTGCCCGAAAACTCAACTTTTGCTTCTGCAAGTGAGAAAACACTCTCTACCATTGAGGCAAGTTCCTCTTTTTTGCTATCCACAGAAGAACGCAGAAGACACTGAATTTCAATATTTTCGGCATTTGCTTTAATAATAGACAGGTTCATTGATGTTTCAACCACCGAAGGAATTGACGGAATGTTTCTGAAAACGCCGTTAGGACAGGCTGTTACAGAGTTGATCAGGTCATCTTGAATTTCCTCAGGAATAAGCATTTCAGGCATCGCACATTTTTCGGCACTGAAACTGATTTTGTTTTCAGTAAGTTGGTATTCTTCGTTGAATAAATCCTCATATTCCTCTACTAATTTGATTATTTCCTCTTTTTCCTCGGCAGGCACGGTGATAACAGCCCATGCCTCGCGCGGAATGGCATTACGCATATTTCCGCCTTCTGTTTGAGCCAAACGAGCCTCGTAACGAGCAATAGCCTCTTTCAAGAATCTGAATATCAATTTATTAGCATTTGCTCTGCCTTGATTGATTTCCAAGCCTGAGTGTCCGCCTTTTAGACCTGACAGATTGATTTTAAGGGCAATGTCGCTGTCAATAGAAGGTACTCCCTTAAATTCCCAAGTGATGCCTGCGTCAAGTCCGCCTGCGCAACCGATATACAGTTCGCCTTCGTCTTCGGAGTCAAGGTTGAGCAGAATGTCGCCCTGTACCCAACCCGATTGCAAGCCGAATGCGCCGTACATACCTGTTTCTTCGTCAGCAGTGAAGAGGGCTACTACAGGTCCGTGCCTGAGAGTTTTCGCTTCCAGCACTGCCATAGCTGAGGCAGCACCGATGCCGTTGTCGGCTCCAAGTGTGGTCTGGTTTGCCTTGACCCATTCACCGTCAATAACAGTATTAATCGGGTCTGTCTCGAAATTGTGCCTGATGCTGCTGTTTGCCTGCGGCACCATATCCAAATGCGATTGAAGAACAACGGTTTGCAGGTTTTCCATTCCCTGCGTTGCGGGCTTGCGGATAAGCACGTTACCGGCTTTATCGGTTTGTGTTTCGAGTCCGAGTGACTTGCCGAAATCCACCATCATAGCTGTGATTGCTTCGAGATGATGAGAAGGGTGAGGTACTTGGCATATTTTATCAAAATTTTGCCAAATAGCCTTGGGTTCCAATGTTTTAATGTCAGTTGTCATGATTTTTTTTATTAATTTTGTAAATATTGTTTTCTTTTAGCAATGCAAAAATGGAATAAAAATAAGTCCGTTATACAAAGTTATTTTTGAATGAATAATGAATAATGAATAATGAATAATGAACAATTCGCTTTTCATATTACTGTTCCCTATTATTCATTGTCAATTATTATTAGATGATAATATCAGCATTTATTTTTCATTTAAAATTCTTTTGCCTGTTTTTGTCTGAGCAAACAGAAAGACGCCCAAGGCAAACACACAAAATACCAAACCTGCGATAATTGCTTCCATAAATATCTATTTTTTTTTCGTGAATAAAATATAAGCCAACCAAAAAAACCGACAATAACAATCACAGTCCCAACCACATATATAGCCCATTTCTGCTCAAAACTGCCTAAAAATGAAGATATTAAAATAGCAGTAGCTACATATTTAGCTATGTCCATAAACCATTTCCCGATTTCTTTTTTCATGACACAAAGGTACGACATTTTTCCTTTATAACCAAATCGCAATCATCTAATGAATAATGAACAATAAATTCAATCCTGCGGGTTGAGGTATGGGGTATTGCGTTTCCGCAGGTTGCACCTGCGGTTATTAAGATTTTTGTTCTACGGACATAAATGCAATTGTCATGCAAAGTCGCATTTCACTGTTCATTATTCATTATTCATTATTCATTATTCATTATTCATTATTCATTATTCATTATTCCGGTTGTTCTTTGAAAAAAAAATAGTACCTTTGCACATAATTTGTTAAGGTAAAAATAACTTGAATACATTATGAGTAACAAAATCCCCACCCCGCACAATGCGGCAAAATACGGACAGATAGCCAAAACGGTATTAATGGCAGGCGACCCGTTGCGTGCTCAGTTTATGGCTGAAAAATATTTGGAAAATCCTGTACAGTACAACAATGTACGTGGAATGCTCGGTTTTACAGGCACTTGCAAAGGCAAACAAATCTCTATACAGGGACATGGAATGGGTATTCCTTCGATTGGCATCTACACCTACGAACTGTTTAATTTCTATGAAGTTGAGCGGATTATCCGTGTTGGTTCGGCAGGTGCTTTGCAACCTGACATGAAAATAGGCGACATCGTAATTGGTTTGGGAGCTTGCACCAATTCAAACTATGCAAATCAGTATAATCTCGGCGGCACATTTGCTCCGATTGCCGATTTTGAATTGACAGAAAAGGCAGTACAGGAAGCAGAAAAACTTGGGTTGAGGTATAAGGTGGGCAATCTCTATTCGTCCGACACATTTTACGATGATGACCAAAATTCGTTGAGCAGATGGCAAAAAATGGGTGTGCTTGCAATAGAAATGGAAGCCGCCGCTCTCTATATGAACGCAGCCAGAGCAGGCAAAAAAGCATTGACTTTATGCACCATTTCCGACTGTCCTTTCACGGGAGAGGCAACCTCTGTTGAGCAACGCCAGACAGGTTTTACTAATATGATGGAAGTGGCTGTGGGAATTGTAGAAGTAATGAATAATGAATAATGAATAATATAAGTTTATTGAGGTACAAAAAAATATGTTTTTATCGGAAAAAATAGAAAAACTTTTGCTCACAAACTCCTGTGTAACAATCCCCGCTTTTGGAGGATTTATTAAGCAGCCAAAGAGTGCCTGTATCACTGACAACGTGATATATCCGTCTGAAATTGAGGTTGGCTTTAATCAAATGTTACTGCACGATGACGGATTGCTCTGTCAGGTGATTATGGAAGATGAAAGGGTTAATTTTGATTCTTCAAAAAGGATATTGTCCCGTCATGTTGAGGAGTTTAAGCAGCTTCTAACGCAAAACGGAGCAGTGAAATTTGGACGTTTGGGTGAATTTGTTTTTAAAGATAATCTGCTGCTGTTCAATCCTTTTGGGGCTGATTTTTTGCCTGAAAATTTTGCGCTTGATTCGCTGCAAGTTGAGCCGATTGCTCAAAAACACAATATAGGCAAGAGCATTGAGATAACATCGAACTCTATCACTATCAATCTGCCCAAAAGCAGGAACAGGTTTACTAAATATGCGGCAATTTTGGCAATTGCCTGTACCTTAGCCCTTTTGGTGCCGAAAGACAGTTCTACAGAAGTCCAAATGGCAAGTTTTGGTATGAATTTGAACAGTGAAAATTCAGAGGTAACAAACAATAATTTTGATTTTTTTAACAAAAATATTATAAATCCATTTTCTGTTGATAATTTTATTCAAAGTAATAATAATCAACATGATAAGATTGAGATTATTGAAAAAGAAGAGCCGCAGAAAAAGTTGAACTACCATTTGATAGTTGCAAGTTTCACAACTAAAAATGATGCTGAAAATTTTTGCAGTCAAACACCAAATTTTTCAGAAAACAGATTGTACATTCTTCGATATGACTGCAAAAATGGCATAAAATACAGAATATCAATGCAGTCGTATGAAACCTGTGTTGCTGCAATCAATGAAATGGACTCACTGAAAAAAATTCGTTCCGAACTCAAAAATGCGTGGGTACTGTGTGATAACAGGGAAATAAAATATTGAATAACAGATAAATAATAAATAATAAATAATAAATAATAAAAAATACTTTTTTTTGCTTAACTTTGTAACTGAAAAATTATCAATCATAAATAATAAAGTGTTATGAAAATTAAATGTTTTATATTGTCAATTTTAGTTGTTTTTACAGCCGGAGTGTTTTCGCAAGGAACTGAATATCACCAGTATGTCGCAGGGTTTTACAATTTAGAAAATTTGTATGACACAATCAACGACCCTGACGTAAATGATGAAGAGTATTTGCCTGACGGTGCAATGCGTTGGAATACAATGAAATATACGCATAAATTAAAAAGAATGTCGTATGCCATTTCCAGAATGCCCGCCAACCTGGCAATTCTTGGCGTAGCTGAGATTGAAAACAGGAATGTACTTGAAGATTTGGTATCTCAACCGTCTGTCAAGGATAGAAATCTGGAGATAGTACATTATGACGGTCCCGACAGGCGCGGCGTTGATGTGGCGATGCTATACAATCCCGCAGTTTTCAAGGTTTTACAATCCTCTTCGCACAGAGTACGGACGGAAATACCTGATTTCATTACCCGCGACCAGCTCGTTGTAACAGGACTTTTGGACGGTGAAGAGATTAACGTGATTGTACTTCACTGGCCCTCTCGCGGAGGTGGCGAAAATCGCTCAAATCCGCGCCGCAGAGATGCCGCTCTCACAACCAAGCATCTTGTAGATTCAATTTACAACATCAAGCCACAGGCAAAAATCATTGTCATGGGCGACCTTAACGATGATCCGGTAAGTGCAAGCCTCGTCCAATATTTGGAAGCAAAACCCGAAAAGAAAAAGACAAAGCCAAAACAACTCTACAATCCTTTTTACGAACTGTACAAGCGTGGAATAGGCTCAATTGGTTATCAAGACCAATGGAATTTGTTTGACCAAATTATTATCTCATACGACTTGTTACCCAAAAATTTGGACGATTTTTCGACAATCAAATTTATCAGAGCGGAAGTATTCAACAAGGACTTTTTGAAACAGGAAACAGGCAAATATCGCGGTTACCCTTTCAGAACACACTCAGGAGGTGTTTGGCAGGACGGCTACAGCGACCATTTTCCATCATTGATCTGGCTTGGAAAAACAACCGGTAAATGAAACGGCTGAAAGTTGAAAATTAATAAAATGAACAATGAATAATGAATAATGAATAATGAACAATAAGAAATGCGGACTTTGCGTGATAATTATTCGTTATTCATTATTTTTGTCCTGATTACATTATAATTCCAAATATGAATATCGTATCTAATACCTAAATCACTTCCAAATACCCGTCATTGCGGGTCAAGCCCGCAATGACGGCATTTTTGTTGCTTTTCAGATTAAATATACGATATTCAATTCCAAATTTTTGAGTTAAAAAAAGTTAAATAATATTTTTTTGCTCAATATTGCATTTTTTTGTTTAACTTTGCCTTTTTATTTTACCAGTATAAATTAAATCTTTCTATTAAATCAAAATTTTTATTAATTAATTGTTTAACTAAATTCTAAAAAACAATGAAGAAGTTTATCTTGGTGGCTATA
>JAITNR010000206.1 GCA_031290375.1 Prevotellaceae bacterium
CAAGCAAGAAATTATTGCCTTTGTTGCTGTATTCAACTTGCAAATAATATTGTTTTCCCCAAATGTAAATTGTTTCGCCCGATACAAATTCTCGCTCGCTATGCCGTAATTGCTCGGCATATTTCTTTTGCTGTGCACGTATCCAACTGATTTTTGAAGCTGCAAATAGCTGAATATTTTCATCGCTGACAGACAAAGGCGCTGAAATCCGTACCGTTCCATTGGGTGGCAACACCGAAAGATGTAAATTCTTAATCTTCTTTTTAACTATTTCTATTTCAACATTCTGTATTCTTATTCTCATATTTTTAACCACTAATCACTATCAAAATTCCTTTTGAACATTAACTAATTCGTATGCTTTTTCAACCTCGCTATCATTGTTCAATACTTTATACAATGCTTTCTTTATTATTCTGATTTTGACAATGTTCCCTCTAAAATCGTCTGGCTTGCTACTCACAACAGCATTGTAAAGTTCATTGGCTAAATTATCATCCTCACCGAACTGCATATAAAATGCCCGCTTTGCTGCACTGTGGCGAACGGACATAGGAAATTCTTCATTTTCCTCAGGTTTTTCAGCTTTTTTAAGTAAGTCTAAATATTTATCAAGTAAATTTTTGTAGGCAATAATTCCATTTTTTCGGTCGCTAATCAGCCGTTGCAGAATGGCAGACATCTTTTCGTAATAAAGTGGATTAACGATTTGTCTTTCAACGATTTTTTTGCGAATATTATTTTCAATTGCTTCTGCTGCGGCTTCCTGCGAGGACTTATCATTGTCGTTTTTCAACTTGTCTTCCTGCGTTATAATGAAATTAAGTACGGTAAAATCGTCAAAATGTCCAATTATGTCACTATCATCGGCAATGATGTAGTTATCAATTAAAAAACGCATTCCGGGTTGATATGCCTTAAAATCAATAAAATCACCGCTTGCTCTGCCAATATCATCTCTTAAATCTACATAGAATTTTACTTTCTTTTCAAGTTCGATTTGCTGTTCGGGCGAATATCCTGCCTCCGTCATGTCGGGCTTGATTTCGGAATAGGCTCTTGTGAGCCGTGCCGAAAGTTTATACAATTTTTCGCGCATACGGGCATAAATCTCGTCTTTTTCCACATCAATGCCGTTTTCGCCACAGAAATATTGATGGTATTCAAGTTGTCCCTTGGGCAATTTTATGCCCTCGCAAAGGGCTTCAATCTCATCAAACGTTTTATCAAAATATGTTTTTGCTTCTTCAATCCTGTCCTTGATAAGCCCCTCAATATCTTCCTTGTCGTAATCTGCAAAAGGGTTGCTTGTGGCATATTGATTTACCACATCGGTAAGGTTTTCAAACAGTTGTTTATAATCCACAATGTAGCCAAAATCCTTGCTTTCGTCGTCAAGGCGATTTACACGACAAATTGCCTGAAACAAACCGTGGTCTTTCATTGACTTGTCAATGTAAAGATAAGTGCAGGGTGGGGCATCAAAACCGGTAAGGAGTTTTTCCACCACTATCAGCAATTTCATATTGGCAGGTTCTTCCACAAATTTGCGTTTTGCCTCTTTTTCAAATGTTTCTCGGTCTTGTCCAACAAACATTTTTTGATATGCTTCGTACTTTTCCCAAGTATCGTTATTTTGGTCGGCGCTTGTGCTTTCGGTGCGCAGTACCCCTGTTGAACTGTCGAAAGAAGTGATAATAGCACACTTGTTGAAACCTTTTGAAGTGAAAATCTCATAATACTTGCAAGCAGAATAAATGCTGTCGGCAACCAACAGAGCATTGCCATTCCCGTTTTCAAGCCGTGCTTTGGTATTGAAATCGAAAATTATGTCGCAAGCGATTTTTTCCAAACGACTGCGGCTACTGTAAAGTGTTTGCAGGTTGCCCCAAAGTTGTTTGAGTTTTGCTTTTGCTTTCGGCATAAGTCCGCGGGTTTTCGCCTCAAACCATTCATCAATTTTTGCCTGATTGGTAACTTCCTGCGGAATATCCCTTGCCTCGTAACGCAAATCCAAAACTACATTATCGGTTACGGCTTCGTTGTATTTGTAAGTATGAATGTAGTTGCCGAAAATTTGCCAACTTGTTTTTTTATCTTTACTCAAAAGCGGAGTACCGGTAAAACCTATAAACACACTGTTTGGCAAAATTTCTTTCATTGCTTTATGCAGTTTGCCCGATTGCGTTCTGTGGCACTCGTCCACGAAAACAAAAATATCGCCTTTGGCTGAAAAATCTTTTGGCAAAGCCTTTTTAAGTTCTTCAATATAAACATCATAATTATCTGTTTTTATGCCGTTCGCGCTTCTGTGTCCGAATTTGTGTACCAAAGAGCAAATAATCCGCTCGCCATAATCGCCAAGTTTCTCAATCAAATCTTTACACGATTTGGTACGATAAATTGTTTCGTCAACTCCGCCGTAGGTTTTTTCTATCTGTTCGTCAAGTTCGTCTCGGTCGGTAATAATCAGTACGCGGGCATCGGCATGAGTTGGCGACAACGACAAAATCCATTTTGAAAGCCACACCATCGTAAGCGATTTTCCGCTGCCTTGAGTATGCCAGATAATGCCGCCCTCGCGTTTTGTAATTTTTTGCTGCGCCTCCAAAATACTGAAATATTGATTATGACGACAAATCTTTTTTATTCCCTTGTCGAAAATGATAAAGTTGTGGATTATATCCAAAAAACGCGTTTTTTCGTAAATGCTGTATGTTTGCCATTCCAATTTGTTGTCTTTCAGTAATGTACAAACATTATTGATTTCTTTTGCCTTGACATTTGTGGTTTGGTCGAAGTTTTTCCATTCCAAATAATACTTTTCTTCGGTTCTGATAACTCCGTAGTGAAGACCTTCGCTATCGTTCCCCGCCGCCACGATTTGCACGGTGGTAAAGAATGGATAAATAAAACCTTCGCGTTGATTGGTAATATTCTGACGGATTCCATTGCTGACCGAAATGGTGCTTTTTTTGAGTTCGATAACCGACAGGGCAATGCCATTTACAAAAATAACCAAATCGGGGCGTTTTTCGCAGTGGTGCAAAACGGTAACTTCTTCGGCAACAGCAAAGTGATTTTCTTCCGGCTTTTCCCAATTTATGGGGAAAACTGTTTTGGGTATGCCGTTTTCGTCATTTACCTTTATACCATATTTGAGAAGCGAATAAACTTCCTTGTTGGCGGGATATAATTTATCTGCGCTTGGGCAAGCGTTTGCCTGTTTAACAAGTTCCTCTATTGCTTTATCTGCCAGATATTCGCTATATTTCATTTTGCCCGTAAGGAAGTTTTTAAGCAATTCGGGGATAATGTTGCTGTTTGCCTTGTCCTGCAAATTACCTAAAAAAGTATAGTCGAGTTTCTGTCTGAAAAACTCGATAACTCTGTTTTGCAATACTCTTTCGCTTTCGCCGATTGGAATTGTTGCTGCCATATTGCTCTTAATTTTTAATTATCCATTGTCCTGATTTGTCAGAGCCAACTCTTGACAATACTTTTAATAATTTCATTTTTTCAATATTTCTATAAATTGTCGATTCATTAACCTTCAATTTTTTTGCTATTTCTGCTTGCGAAACTGTATTATCCGTTTCAATTAAGGATAATATTTTTTTCTGTGTTTCTGTCAATTTTACACCTGCGTTTACACCTGCGTTTACACCTGCGTTTTTGTCAGTTTCACTTTTTATTTCACCTCGATTGTATTTTTCCTTAAACTCTGCTGTTGCTTGCTTAATCGCCGAAAGCATAAAAGCGGCAAAAATCCCACTGTCGTTGTGGTAGGTAGAACGGCGAATGGCGCGGTAGTATTCCTGCTGATTGTGCGCCACGATAGTTTCTATTGGCAGCCACGCAAAAATCGGGTTTTCCTGATACAAAAGCAACGTTTGCCACATTCGTCCCATTCTGCCGTTGCCGTCCATAAAGGGGTGAATGAACTCAAATTCGTAATGAAAAATGCAACTTTTAACCACTTGCGGCAGTTTAGCAATTTTTGCCCAGTTAAGTAATTGCCCCATCAGGACAGGTATTTGTGAGTGTGGCGGCGCAACGTGAATAGGGACATTGCCGTCGAAAACGCCAACGCCGGCATTGCGATATCTTCCGGCATTATCAACCAAATCTTTCATCAATAAACCGTGTTGACGAAGCAAATCTTTTCCATCGTATGGGTTACAATCAAGCAATTCATCATAGGCAACAATAGCATTTTTAACTTCTAAAATATCTTTTGCCGGACCTATAACCTGTTTACCGTCAACAATATCCGCAACCTGTTCCAATGTGAGCGAATTTGCTTCTATCCACAACGAAGAATGAATGGTTTTTATGCGGTTTTCCTTGCGCAACTGTGGCGTTAAAGTCTTTTCGCGAATAATGTCAATGCGTTCCAAATCGGCTGCTATTTCGTAGGTTGCAGTCAGAATTTCGGGTGTTATTTTGAATATCGGTTCGTAATTTTCCATCCTTTAACTTTCAAATAATTTATAACTCTCGTTGATTTGGTACCATAACTACGTCTTTGTTATATTTTACTGGAGCAAAACCATTTTGACGCATCCATTCCAATGCTTTATGCCAGCGTTCTTCAGGAATACGTTTTTTAGACTCGTTCCAATTGTTTATCACTTCATTTATTATATCATCATCTGTATATTGTTGCTTAGTGTTTGCCAAATCTTTCCAAGCGCTGTATAAAGTTGCAACTATTTCGCAACGCTCGGTATTCCAACTTTGACAAGTATTTATAACCTTATCAAAGACGGGCAGCGCATCGGAGTAGTATTTATTGAAATAGTTTTTGTGTCCACTTCGTTTTTTCAAAGGGACATAACGGTATCCCTTATCTCCGCGTACAACTTCAAACCAATTTTGTTTTTTGAGTTGGCTGTCGATAGAGCGTATTGCCCGATTATCATACGGACCTGCCGCATCACGGTGATAATTTGAACCAATATCTATTCCGCACATATTTTCTGTCAGGAAAAGCATTTTCTCCATTTTAACATGACCAAATGTAGGCTCATTACAAAGTCGGTCGGCAATTTCCGCTGCCCAAACACTTCGTTTAAAATGCACATTGGCTTGCTTTTGTGTCTTTACTGCCGATTGTGTTTGGTTATTAGTACTCAATCGTATTTTCCCCGTCAGCAGTTGCTGCATTGCCCCCTGTTTTATCAATTTTGCCTTTTGCAGTTTTGTTTGCAATGCTTCAATTTCGGTGTCCATATCGGAAAGAATGGTGGCGATAGCGGTTTGCTCG